>DASZUZ010000001.1:0-1550 GCA_035547415.1 Bryobacteraceae bacterium
CGATTGGGCACCGGCTCCGATGGCGCCTGCAGCGACAGGTAAAAGTTGCTGCGATTAATGGCCCACGCCGTCATGCCGCGGGCAATGGCGCTGAACCGGCTCTCCATTGCGCCGTCCGTCTCCGGAAGCAAGCCGTGGAGCCAGCGTTCCAGACGAGTGGGTTCCTCGTTATCGGCGATGAAATCATCGAGAAAGAGAAACGCGGCGTCCATATCCGGATTGGCCGGATTCAGAAACTCGAGGAAGCCGGGAACCGCGGAGCCGGATGCCGCCGGATCGCCCGTGGGCGGCGGCGTCATCAGAGCGAACGGCCGCGCGTTCGACTCGCGCTGCGGAGGGTTGCGCGGCGCCGGATCCGTCATCCACTCCGGCGGAAAGAGTCTGCCGCCCAGGAAGCGGACGCCGAAGTAGAGATAGGCATTGGCGTACCGCAGCAGCGCTTCGGAGTTGTCGAAGAGTTCGCGCAGGTCCGCGCGGTCCGCGGGAACCGGGTCATCCGGCGTCAGGATCCCGAGTTCGAGGCCGATTTCATAGCGGGTCAGCGCGCCCAGCGCGGCGTCGAGACGGGCCCGCTGCGCGATCGTCACTCGTTCACGCTCCCGCACAAAGCCCGCTTCGGCATGCGGACGCAGGATGGCCCGGCGCCGCGACTCGGGCGTCTGCGCGAGCTCATGGAGAATCGACCAGAACTCCGGCTCGTCCGCCCGAAGAGTGCCGAGCAACTGCTGCCTTGCCGCGCCGTTACTCATGGTTCGTCATCCATCTCCCTGGCCGGATCATCATAATGGAATTCGTGGCGAGGCGAAAGATCCCGTTACGAATTGCGTGACGAAGAACGTCTGACGCCGGACGGAGCGGGGGTGGGGTGAAGCGGATTATCAGGTTCATAGTTCTCGGCCTGCTGGGCATACTGGCCGTCACGTACGGCGCGGACTACGTCGCGGCAAAGTACCGGATCCCGGGAAACCGGCAGATCTTCCAGGACATCCGGGTGGACCAGCTTTACACGGCCACCAACAAGTGGCACGAAGTGGAGTGGAGCCGCGGCGAACCGGTTCTGGAGCGCTGCGTGAACGCGCTGTTTCCGCACTTCGGCTACAGGCCCTGCTGGTACGTCACCCGGCACACCACCCAGATCACCAACGCGGACTGACGGCCGCGCCGTATTCCGAACACCTCCTCTCTGATACGATTGCTGTCAAATGAACCGCAGAAAAGCGCTTCAATCGACTGTCCTCGCGGGGGTAGCCGCCGGCGCCGCCACGCTCGCCAAACCGTCGCTCGCCGCCGATACGGGCGGTGGCAGACTCAAGCAGGGCGTTTCCCTCTGGACGTACCAGAAGTGGTTCGACCTCGACGCCCTTTGCAAGGAAGCCGTGCGGATCGGCCTCAAGGGCATCGATCTGGTCACACCCGATCAGTACGCGACGGTGCAGAAGTACGGCCTGATCCCGTCAATGACGTCGGGCACGGACCCGAACACCATTCCGATCGGCCTCAACCGGCTCGAGAACCATGACAAGGTTCTGGAGAGCCTCAAGCGGGATATC
>DASZUZ010000002.1:0-1588 GCA_035547415.1 Bryobacteraceae bacterium
GGAGGTGCTTGTTCCGGCTCAGCGGGATCGAGGTATTCCGGGTTTCGGGTTCTGCGACAGTGGGTTGCATAGGCGGGTTCCGGTAGTCCTTAAAAATATCAGACGGTCGAATTCTTCAGCTCAGCGTCACGCGGCGCCAGACTTTGCCCACGTGAACCAGGATTTCGCCGAGCCCCGCCGCGGAGTAGACGAGTTCCGTCACGCGTACGCCGTTAATCTCCACGGCGCCCGCTTTGCGCTTGCGCCCCGCCTCCGTGACGGATTCAACGAGGCCCGCGCGAGCGATCAGCTTATCGACGTTGAGGCCGCCCGGCCCGGCGACGCCTTCCGGAAGCGGTACCGTCGGGATATCGGAAGGGACTTCCTTCTGGCGCACTTCGCGGTTGAACTTTTCCGCCGCGTCCGCCGCTGCCATCGGGGAGTGGAAATCCGTGACGATCAGTTTGCCGAGCTCGATTTTCGCTGCCATCGGATGGAGTTCGCCGCGCGCGACGCGCTCCTGCATGGCGGCGATCTCGGCCATGGTCGTGTCCGTCAGGAGTTCGTAATAGCGCCACATGAGACCGTCGCTGATCTGCATGACCTTCCGGAACATGACGGCGGCGGGCTCGGTGATGCCGATGTAATTACCCAGCGACTTCGACATCTTCTTCTCGCCGTCGATGCCTTCGAGAAGCGGCGTGGTCGCGACGATCTGCTGCGGCTGGCCGAAGTCCTTCTGCAGTTCCCGGCCGACCAGAAGATTGAACTTCTGGTCCGTGCCGCCCATCTCGACGTCGCACTGGAGATTGACGGAATCGTAGCCCTGCGCGAGCGGATACAGCAGCTCGTGCATCGAAATCGCGACGCCTTCTTTGTAGCGTTTGGCGAAATCGTCGCGTTCGAGCAGGCGCGCCACGGTGTACTTCGAGCAGAGGCGAACCATGTCCTCGTAGCCCATTTTGCCGAGCCATTCGCTGTTGAAGCGAACCTCAGTCTTGTGCGGATCGAGAATGCGATAGACCTGGGCTTTGTAGGTTTCGGTATTGGCCTGAATCTCTTCGCGAGTCAGCGGAGGCCGGGTGGCGTTGCGGCCCGTGGGGTCTCCGATCATCGCGGTGGAATCGCCGATCAGGAAGATGACGGTGTGACCCATGTCCTGGAAGTGCTTCATCTTGCGCAGGAGCACGGTGTGGCCCAGGTGCAGGTCGGGCGCGGTGGGATCGAAGCCGGCTTTGACGCGCAGGGGGCGGCCCTCGCGCGCGCGCAGAGCGAGGCGTTCCTTGAGATCCTCCTCCCGAATCAGCTCGGCAAGGCCCTTTTTCAGGTAAGTCAGTTGTTCTTCAGGGGTTTCAGCCACTCACCTCGATTGTATCGGTCAGGTGGTGGGTAGCAGAGGCTGAAGCTTCGCGGCAAGCTGTTCGTAGCTGATCGTGCCGGGGTTGTAGAGGCGAACGATGCCCTTCCGGTCCACCAGGACGAGGGTCGGGGTGGTGCTCACGCCGTAGTTCGCGAAGTTCTCCTCGCTGAGCGGAACTTCGACCGGACCGAGCGCGGCATAATACTGCGCGTACACGGCTTTGATGTAGGCGGTTTCGGCCTCGCGCGA
>DASZUZ010000003.1:0-4870 GCA_035547415.1 Bryobacteraceae bacterium
GCACGGGACCGGCGCCCGCTATCAGGCAGAATACTGTCGCGGTTCGCCATCGCCGCGCTCCGCCGGCAAGCCAGATATAAATCGCCGCGAAAGGCAGCAGGAACCAGGCTTCATATCGCGTGAGCGCCCCGGCGCATGCCGCGACCGAAGCGCCGATGAGCGCGCCCCATCCGCGGGTCGCGGCGAAACGCACAGTGAAGTACAGCAGGGCAAACAGAGCCGCGAAAAGCAACGGCTCGGTCATCGGGACAGACCCCAGATAGAGGGTGTTCGGATTCAGTAGAAAGACGGCCGACGCGGCAGTTGCGGCTATGGCCCCGCCAAACAGCCGGTAGGCGGCGGCGAATAGAAATGCAGCCGCGAGCGCCATGCACAGAGCCGACGGGATCGCACCCGCCAGCCCTGTGCGCCACAACCAGTCATTGCGGACGAATGGAACCATTACCAGATGTGGCAGGGGCAACCAGGTCGTTCCCAGTTGGGCCCATCCGGGCGTGCGCGAGTCCACCACCCGGCGGGCAATATTCAGATGCGATTCCGCATCACCCGAATAGAGCGTGGCGCCGGTCCGATAAAAGTAAGCCGCCGCCGCGGCCATGACCGCGGCGCACACAAGGAAACAGAGGACCGCAGGTCCCGCTTCAGAATGACGTGAATTGTTTGAACTCTTCGAAGCGGCCATCGATCTCACTGCGGGTCAGCGTGCGGAAACGATCGACGCCGAACCGCTCGCAGCAGAAGCTCCCCATGACGGAACCGTAAATCACCGCGCGCCGGATTTCGTTATGGTCGGCGCCGTTCTTCAGATCGATGCCCTGGCCCGCGAGGTAGCCCATAAAACCGCCGGCGAAGCAGTCGCCCGCTCCCGTCGGATCGAAGACGTCTTCGAGCAGGTATCCGGGCACCATGAAGTGGCCGTCGCGCCGCCACAAGATCGCGCCATATTCCCCGCGTTTGATCACGAGCGTATTCGGCCCCATGTCGAGAATCTTCGCGGCCGCCTTCTTCAGGTTGTACTCGCCCGAAAGCATGCGGGCTTCGCCGTCGTTGATGAGGAGGAAGTCCCACTCCGCGATAGTTTTCAATAATTCTTCGCGGAAATCGGCAATCCAGTAGTTCATGGTGTCGCCGCCCACCAGGCGCAGCGATCCGTTCATCTGCGATCTGACCACCCGCTGCAGAGCCGGCTGGATGTTGCCCAGCAGGAGGTAGGGAGTCGACTTATAGGAGTCCGGGAGCTTCGGGTCGAAGTCCGCGAACACGTTGAGTTCGGTGGCGAGCGTTTCGCGGTCGTTCATGTCCGGCGAATAGCGCCCGGCCCAGAAGAAGGACTTGCCGGAGACGCGTTCGAGCCCGGTCAGATCGATACCGCGCGAGGCGAGAAGATCCGTGTCTTCCTGCGCGAAGTCGTCTCCCACCACGGCGACGATCTTCGGCTGCGTGAAGAAGCTGGCCGAGAGCGCGATATATGTGCATGCTCCTCCGAGCATGCGGTCCCTCTTTCCGTGAGGGGTTTCGACGCCGTCATACGCGACGGACCCAACGACAACCATGGACATCGCTTGATTGTAACGTCCGGCTTTCTCCCGTAAAGCTTCGACGGATGTAAACTTCCTTTATCGATGACTTGGGCGAAATCTGTTCCCGTTGTGCTGCTCTCGGCCGCGTTCGCCGGCCAGGCCCAGAAGATCGAGTTCAACCGGGACATCCGGCCGATCCTGTCCAATAACTGTTTCACGTGCCATGGTCCGGACGCGACCAACCGAAAAGCCGGACTGCGGCTTGACCTGGAAGACAGCGCGCGCGGCGTAAAAGACGAGATCATCCGCCGGGTGAGTTCGGACAAGGCGTCGGTCCGGATGCCTCCGGTCTATTCGAATCGACCCCGATTAAGCGCTCACGACGTCGCGCTGATGCGCGAGTGGGTGGCCGAAGGCGCTCCGTGGCAGCCCTTCTGGTCGTTCATTCCGCCGAAGCGGCCGGAGCTGCCTGTAATAAAGAATACGTCCTGGCCGCGAAACCCGATCGACCAGTTCATTCTGGCGCGGCTGGAGCGAGAGGGACTGCACCCTTCCGCGGAAGCCGATAAACGGCTGCTGATTCGTCGCGTGTCCTTCGATCTCACTGGAATTCCGCCAACGCCTGCCGAAGTTGCAGCCTTTGTGGCCGATTCCTCCCCGGACGCTTACGAGAAACTCGTGGACCGGCTGCTGGCCTCACCGCGCTACGGAGAGCGCATGGCGTTCCGCTGGATGGAAGCGGCGCGGTACGGCGACAGCAACGGCTATCAGACCGACGGTCCGCGTGACATGTGGCGCTGGCGAGATTGGGTCATCAACGCCTTTAATCGCAACATGCGCTGGGATCAATTCACGATCGAGCAACTGGCAGGCGATCTGCTGCCGAACGCCACACTCGACGATCGCATCGCGACGGGCTTCAACCGGAACCACCGCACTACCGGCGAAGGCGGCATCATCCCGGAGGAGTACCGGGTGGAGTACGTCGCCGATCGCGCGCAGACCACCGCGACCGTGTGGATGGGACTCACCGTCGGCTGCGCCCGCTGCCACGATCACAAGTACGATCCCATTGCGCAGAAGGACTTCTACCGGCTGTTCGCCTATTTCAATCAGGTCCCGAACGAGAGAGGCTTCGTCTGGAACTACGGTCCCGAGGAGCCGTTCGTGAAAGCGCCGCTGCCTGAGCAACAACGGAAACTGGCCGACCTCGATTTACAAATCGAAGCCAAAAAGAAGGCATGGAATGCGCTGGCGCTGAAACGCGCAAAGACGCAAACCCGCTGGGAAGCAAAACAAACCCATTCCCACGCGGCCGACTGGACACCGACTCAGGACCTCGTCTTCCGTGAGGACGGCAAAGGCAGTTACAACGGGGATGCCGCCGAATTCGGCTACCTGCAGCCGTTGACTTATTCGGCCTGGATCAAGCCCGAATCCCCCGATGGAGCGATTCTGACGCGGCTCGATGACTACATCGAAAGCCAGGGGCACGGACTGTACTTGATGAAGGGCCGCGTCCGGTTCCACCTGACGCAGCGATTCACCGATCTCGGATTGCGGGTCGAGACGGCGGAACCGGTCAAGCTCAACGAATGGCAGCACGTTCTGGTGACCTACGACGGCAAGCGGCTTGCGTCCGGCGTCCACATCTACGTCAACGGGCAGCCTCGCGCAACGAAAATCCTTTTCGATCAGAACAACGAGCCGTTCCACAAGAAGAACACACCGATCCGGGTCGGCGCGGGCGGAGGGCTCGGATTTTCCGGCGATATTCGGGACGCCCGGATTTACAAGCGCGCTCTCTCACCGCAGGAGGCGGCGGCCGTCGGCGTGGCGGAGACCGTCAGCGAGATTGCGGCGATTCCTCGCGAGCGGCGGACGAAAGAACAACAGGCGAAGCTCGATCTCACCTTCCTCGAAACCGCGGCTCCAACGGAGATTCGCGAAGCGCGGGAGGCTCTCGCCCGGGCGACGGAGGAACGGGTTCGTTTTGAGGAGTCGATCCCGACCGTGATGGTGATGGCGGATGGCGCGCATCGCGATACCTTCCTGTTGAAGCGCGGCGCTTACGACGCTCCCGGCGAGAAGGTTCTGCCCGGGGTTCCGTCCGTGCTGCCGCAGATTCCACCCGGAAACCGGCTGGACCTGGCGCGCTGGATCGTTGACAAAACGAACCCATTAACCGCCCGGGTTACCGTGAACCGCTTCTGGCAATCCTTCTTCGGATTCGGGATCGTCAAAACGGTAGACGATTTCGGATCCCAGGGCGAATGGCCGGTCCATCCTGAACTGCTCGACTGGCTCGCCGTCCAATTTATGGACAGCGGCTGGGATGTCAAAGCGCTTCTCCGGCTTATTGTGACGAGCGCAGCTTACCGCCAGTCTTCGGTCATCACACCGGAATTGCTGGAGAAGGATCCCGATAACCGGCTGCTGGCGAGGGGTCCCCGGCTGCGGCTGGGTCCGGAGATGATCCGCGATCAGGCGCTGGCGGTTTCCGGATTGCTGGTCGAGAAGATCGGCGGACCCTCCGTTAAGCCTTACCAGCCGGCGGGCCTGTGGCAGGAGCTGTCCGGCGACAAGGGATATGTGCAATCCACCGGTCCCGATCTTTACCGCCGCAGTCTCTACACGTATTGGAAGCGGACCGTTCCGCCTCCATTCATGATGAATTTCGATTCGCCAAACCGCGAGCAGTGCTCGGTATTCGAAAATCGGACGAATTCGCCGCTGCAGGCGCTGAATCTGATGAACGACGAGACGTTTGTCGAGGCATCTCAGAAGATGGCCGAGCGCATGAAAGCGGAAGGCGGCGCGACCCCGGAGTCGCGCATCGATTACGGCTATGCGCTGGTAACGGCGCGGCCGCCCTCGGCGCGGCAACGCGCAGTCATGATGAAACTGTTCACTCAAATGGGTTCGAACGATCAGGCCTATGCGACGGTGGCAAGCCTGATTCTGAACCTCGACGAAGCGATCACGAAGGAGTAACGATGAACCGGCGACAATTCTTCGGACTGGCATTGGCCTCGGTATTGCGAGCCGACGAGCGCACCCAAAAGGGCTTGCCGGGGCTGCCGCACTTCCCGCCCAAGGCGAAGCGCGTGATCTATCTGTTCCAGTCGGGTGGCCCGTCGCAACTGGAGTTGTTCGACTATAAGCCCCGCCTCATGGAGTTCCAGGGCAAGGACCTGCCGGATTCGGTGCGCGGCGGACAACGGCTCACCGGAATGTCGGCCTCGCAGTCGAGTTTCCCCGTTGTGCCCTCAAAGTTCTCGTTCGCGCAGAGGGGCGAGTCGGGCGCCTGGGTCAGCGAACTCTTGCCGCATACGGCAAAGATCGCGGAC
>DASZUZ010000004.1:0-1848 GCA_035547415.1 Bryobacteraceae bacterium
GCATTCGTCGGCACGCTGCAGCCGAACGATAGCCGGACGATTGCGGCCGACGATCAGGTGAAAGTTCTGATGGGGAATGCCGGCGGACTCGATATTTCGCTGAATGGCAAAACGCTCGATCCGCTGGGGACCAAAGGACAGACGCGGACGGTCAGGTTGACGGCGGCAGGTCCGCAGTTCGCGCCCCAAAATCCGCCAGTTTCTTCTCCGCTCTAGCCTGCCGCCGGGCCATCATCGCGGCTCTCTTTTCCGCAAACAAAGCACGGCGCCGCTGGCGATCAGCCGCGAGCAATTCCGCGCGCCGGCGCTGCTTGATGCTGGTATCGAGCATGCGCCAGAACTTCAGGAAGTAAGCCACCGCGGACCAGGTAGAAAACAGGACAACGACGTAAAGCGAAATATCCGCCAGGGTGGAGACGGCGGGCCGGCGGACACTGATCATCAGGAGCGAAATCGCGACCATCTGGGATACGGTTTTGGTCTTGCCCAATTCGCTGGCTTTGATGGTGAAACCTTCCGAAGCCGCGATGCTGCGCAGGCCAGAGACGGCGAATTCGCGGCCGACAAGAAGTATCACAAGCCAGGCCGGGATTACATTTTCCTGCACCAGCGCTATCAGAGCGGCGGAGACAAGCAGCTTGTCGGCAATCGGATCGAGCAGCGTGCCAATGGTTGTGACCTGCTTCCAGCGGCGCGCAAGATAGCCATCCAGAAGATCCGTTGCGGCGGCGACCCAGAAAATAAGGAGCGCGATCAGCGTGTTGTCGATCGTGGTGGCGTGATAATGGAACGCAATACGGCCCTGAACGAGCGCGGCGACGAGCAGCGGCACGAAAAAAATGCGGGCTATCGTGAGGCTATTGGGGATGTTCATGCGCGCTCGCGGGACATCGACCGACTGTGGAAATCGTAGCGAATTCCGGGCTAAAAAGCCAGCCTTGAATTTCCCTATTCAAATTCTATCCTCCGTATGCTAACTGACTCAACAGACGGGGGTTACTGGATTTGCTGCAGTGCGGTTCAATCCACGGGAAGCTCTTGAACCATAAGCACTTCGATTACTTCTGCACAGAGTTTTCCACAGATTCGCCGGGCTGCGGAATGCAAAATCTGCGCAGTTTGCGGCGGAGCGACTCCGGGGCTTCGACGGTGAGACGGCAAAGGTCCTCCTCATACTCCTTTCGCAGTACCTTTCCCTGCTCGTGAACCATCGCGATCGCCGCGCCTTCAGAGAGTGGAATCTCGAACGTGATTGTTTCAACCGTGTCGAAAGAGAGCACGCTGTCGATGGTGGCGAAGAGGTCGGCGATCCCGTCGCCGGTTTTGCCGCTGACAAGGACGGCGGGTCCGGGGACGCCGTGATCGGGATCGGTCATGAGGCGGGCGGCGAGAATGTCGGCTGCGGTTTCGGCTTCGAAGGAGGGCAGGCGGTCGCGCTTGTTGAGGACGAGGATTTGTGGCGTGGCGGATGCGCCGATTTCGCGAAGGACGCGGAAGACTTCTTTGACGTGGCCGCGTGCGTCCGGGGCGGAGACGTCGACGACGTGCAGGATGAGCGTGGCTTCGGCGACTTCCTCGAGCGTGGCGCGGAAGGCCTGCACGAGAGTCGTGGGCAGGTTGCGGATGAAGCCAACCGTATCACTCAGCAGAACGGTGCGGCGGGAAGGCAGCACGATCGGGCGAACGGTGGGGTCGAGCGTGGCGAACATTTTGGCGTCGGCGAGGACGTCGGCCGAGGTGAGGCGGTTGAAGAGCGTCGATTTGCCTGCGTTCGTGTAGCCGGTGAGGGAAACGGTGGGGACCGGGATGGAATCGCGACGTCCGCGATGCAGCGCACGTCCGCGCCGG
>DASZUZ010000005.1:0-8146 GCA_035547415.1 Bryobacteraceae bacterium
CTGACGGCATGTCTGATCGTGGCTTTAATCATGCCGTTCGATCGCTGGAATCGCGCGGCTCTCGCGCTCGGCGTTGGAGTGCTTGTTTTTGGCGGGCAGTGGAACCATCTCTGGCCCCCGCATCACAACTCAAACTGGAGACAGGCCGCAAGCCAGCTGCGGGCCTGGGAAGCGGGCCAAAGCGTTCCCGTCATCGCGCCAAGTCCGTTCATCGAAGCGCGCCCGCCCGTGTGGCATCCGGATCTTTCACCGCGCGGCTTTCTGTATTCCCACCTTCTCGTCTATGACACCCCGGGCCGCATCTATCCTTTTCCGTTCGAAACTTCCCCGGAGGCCGAGCGCTACGCACGTCGACTCGCAAACGGGGATCTGGAACGAGCGGGTCGGTTTGCGATCTACGGCGGCGACCGGAACGTCCGGTTCTGGCGGCAGTGGTTCGCGGCGCAGCCGGAACTCGCGCGCTGGCGAAACCGAAAACTCGGATCTTTCGGCGATGTCGAGATCGCCGTTTTCTGGAGAGACGCCCCTGCTACGCAGCCAGTAATGCTCGGAAATAATCGTTAAGCAGCCGGCCGCCCGGATCGAATTGCTTCCGCGTCGATTCGAAGTCGTCCAGTTTCCCGTCGAACGCCTTCCGCGCAATGGCTGGCGTGATCCCAAACGTCTGGTTCAGCAGCGGCTTCCCGCCGTGATCGGAGCAGAACTCGTTGTAGGCGGCAAGAAATTCCTTCCACCCGGTGTTGCCGGTGGAAACCGGATCGATCGTCATCACCGGACCGTCGAACGAATAAGACAAGAGCGACTGCTGGTCCTGCGCGATGGCATAGCCCACATCCAGCAGATCCGTGCGATAACCCGTTTTCACGTAATAGTCACGGCAGAACTGAAAGAATTCAGCCAGCACGCCTGGATATTCCGCTTCCGGGAACGCGAAAAGACTGAACGTGTAACGGCTGTCGTTCGCGACAGGCGGGTAGTCGATGATCTCATCCGCCGGGACCGTATTCTGGCTCGTGACGATGTTCTCGAGCTTGAAACGCCAGAGCGCATTGAACTTGTCGAGGATGCCAAAACGGATCTTCGGGTCAGAAACAGTCTGGCCAAGGTCCCGCGCGAACTTCGGCCCGGACGTGCCCCAGATGTAATTCCGAAGCGGCCAGATAATCCGATCCGGCTCGCCACTGGCCTCGGGATTGTAACTCCGGAACTCGACGGTAATCAGATCTTCAAACGGAAAGATGTAGTACATCATCGCGTAGTTCAGCGCCTTGAGTTCCGGCAACTGCTGAACGAAATCGGCGAGATGGTATGTCTTGTGATGAACGGCCAGCGGCAGCATCGGACGAGTCCGGAAAGTCACTTCGTAGATAATCCCGAACGTGCCGTAGCTCGAACGGACTCTGCGCATGAGGTCCGGCTGCTTCTCTTCCGTCACTTCGAGCAGTTCACCCGATGGCAGAACCATTTTGACGGCGATGATGTAAGAACCCACCTGGCCAAATTCACCCGGAAACGAGGAATCTTTTGTTCCCGCGCACGCCGCGCTCCCCGCGCTCAGACTGCCAATCTCCGTATTCACGTAGAACTGGAGATTGTTCTTCTCCAGTTCTTTGGCCATGTTGATATGGACAGCGCCGGCCTCCACGGTCAGCGTGTCAGGTCCGATGTTCAGGATCCGGTCCATCTTCATCCGAATAATGGTTCCCCCGTCGACCACCGCGCATGCCGCCGTCGAGTGATTGGAACCGACGGCGCGCACCGGTGACGGATAACGAGCCGGATCTTTCAAAACGCGAACGACATCGTCCACGGAATTCGCATCCACGACCACCTTTGGGTGCGATACGAGGTCACCATACCAGTTGGTAACGGTTAGTTCGGCCATTCCGGCGCTCCTTGTTGACTTTGGTCGTTCTTACTGCTTGAAAGCAGGGTCGGATTCCGCGCCGGGCCTCGGCTTCCAGTCGATCGAATAATATTCGCCCCGGTCTCGCGCCCAGGGGTCGAACGCGTTCACCACATGCGATAGTTCGGGGGCGAGTTCCGGAATGTTTCGCATCAGCACGCGCTTTAAAGGCGAAACCGGCTGCTTGTGGCCGTTTGGCATTCCCTGCTCGATCATTTCCGGACCGGGGCCATTATGATTCACCCAATCGATGCCCAGCCGCGTATAGAACTCCGGCCGGAAACTCGACGTGAAGAACCGATCGCTGAAAAGGCGGCGCGACGCGTTCAGAATAAACACGACAAACTGCGTCTCCGAGATGGCGAATCCGTGTGGGCGGGTTGATTCCGCAAGCCAGCCCACCACGGTATCCACGTCTTCGACGTTGTCGACCACCGAGCCGTCAGGATGCCCGAGGCAATCGTTGATCGGCGAGCCGTCGTCGTTGACTTGAGCGTCGGTGATGACCTTCGCGGCATCGCAGGTGTGCGTGCCATAGACTTCGCGCAACTGCGATACCAGTTCTTTCTGTTGCTTCGCCGCCTCCGGCGTTGCGTTCTTATCCGCGAAATCGTCGAAACTCGTGAGTTGCCGCAGCCCATATTGCCGCCGGAACTCATTGAACCGCGGAACCCCATGCTCGCGGTCCCGAATCAGGTCGAGCGCCGCAATATCGATCTGTTTTGTCGGACTGTCAAGACGCGGCAACCGGATGTTCTGCATGAACTGCGGATGATTGTGCAGCGCGAGCAAGCCGAGGCGCTGTCGCCCCATGCTGATGCCCCAGTTCGCCATCCCGCGCGAGCGCATCATGTCCGTGGCCTTGCCTTCGAAAGTGTTGATGACTGCCACGTTCTCCGCAATCTGGTTTGGATCTCTTTTTATGTCCCGATACTCGATGAGATCCGGAACCAGCGGGTGGAGCCGGTAAACGGTGACAAATTCTTCGGGAAAATTGAACGGCGACCCGAAGTGATTGACGCCGCCATTCACATCGTCCGGATTGTTGATATCCCAGTGAGAAACCTTGCTGCCGAGTCCGAAGATGCCGGGGCCGGACGCGAACCCCGAATACCACTGCGAAGCTTTCGTCGCATCCTTCGATTTCCCGAAATTGTGGACCACAATATCCGAAAGAGCCTTCGATACGTCGGGATCACCGGTGCCGAGCAAGCCGTTCCAGTTCGCGTTCATGCCCTTATACAGGGGCTCGTTATACAGCAACTGCGGGGTCCACTCGATCGTATGTATCTTCGCGATCATCGCCGACACCACGAGCCGCGCGGCTTCGAACAACTCGTCGGAACTGACGTCTTTGTTGCGGATCACCCGCTTCGGATCGGCCGGATTCCGAAGACCGCTGTCCTCGTTCGGCTTCTTCAACGCTTCGGCGCGGAATGCCTCCACGAATGCGTTATGCTCTCGCGTAAACAGATTGTGATAGAAGCTGATCCCGATCGTCCAGTTATCGGGAAACGCCGCCGCTTCCTGTCCCGCCCATTGTGGCTGCATCGGATCGCCGGGTTGTAACGTCGGGAGATATCCGGATTCCAGAAGCAGCTTCGCCGGGTCCTTCCTGTCCCGCTTTACGCGCTTGCGGGATGTTTCGTCGTAGCCATAGATCTGGGATGCGTCCCACCATGCCGTATTGTTGTTGCTGAACGTCTTCGGCGCCCGGGTCAGATAATCGCGGTTGTTGCTGGAGAACTTCTCGGGAGCCGAGTCGAGAGCGACATAGGTCTTATCAACGCGATCGCCCGGGCGGCATCCGAGTTTCTGAACTTCCTCCGGCGTCAACGGCGTTTCCACATTGTTGACTAACTGCGTCTTGCAGCCAACATCCATATATTCCGATGCGTTGTGACCTTCCTCCATATGAGAGAACCAGTCGTGGGTCATGAACTGAATCCAGTACGCCGCCAGGACGTTGAAGAAAGGAGCTTTCTGGTAATCGCAGTTCGCGTCGGCCGAATTCTTCGGAAGGCCGAACCCGGCATTACAACCATTTGAATCGGATTGCGGCCGCGTGAATAACTTCCGGCTGATCACCTGCGGGTCCGGCTTCATCAGGCCGATCCGGTCACCGTGGCGATTCTTCGTCAACTCGTTCTGCCCCTGATCTGGAAACGTCGTGTCGAACTCGACGTTGCGCGCGAATGGCGTGCCGGCGGATCCCATCAGAGGATTCCGGATATCATTGCAGATTCCGCTCAAGGTCCGGCCGCGAATCAGATCGCCCTTGCAGACCTGTTCGCCATCGCCGCCGACCGCCTGATAATTCTCGTTGCTCTTCGGAAGGCGCATCTCGGGCCACACCTTCAGCGCCGGCCCCCCGACATTATCGCGGCCTGTCACAAAGTTCTTATAGGTTCCAGTGTTGTCAAAGAGATTGAACTTAATCAGTTCGATGCGCTGATACTCCAGATCGAGCAGCGCTCCGGACACTCCTCGAAAGGCCGGGCCCTTCTTTGACAGATAGCCGGACGGCAGGGACGCCGTGCCGCCTGTACCCCAGTACTGAGACCAGTCCACCCAGGGAGTAAGCCGGAACTGCAGCGTCTTCTGGCCGCCGCGACAGAGCGCGGTAGCTTCAGCGACCTTCCCCTGAAAGCGCTGCCCGCGAATGTCGGAAATTTTACGAAATCCGCCCAGCGTCATCTCGGCGCACGCTTTCAGTTCAGCCGCCTCTTCCTTCTTCGGGTCCTGTCCGCCGGACGCACCGAACGCGAGAGGAGCCAGCAACACCAGCGGTAACAGAATCAGTACAGGCGCTTTCATCGGGATCTTATGATTCAGCTTTATAGTGCGGTTGTCAAGCCGTCCGTTTCACGCCGGTAAGCGGTGTTGACAACCTTTGAATTGGATTTATACTGACTCAGGAAATTGCAGCGGGACAAAGTAAAAACATGAGTAAAACAATTGCTTATTGCGCGGATGGAACCTGGGATAGTTCGAGCAACAATACCAACGTTTATAAGATCTTCAAGTCGATGAGCGTCACCGCGGATCAGATTCCGCTCTACGGCGACGGCGTCGGGGTCAGCGAGAACCCGTTTTCCAAAATCCTCGGCGGCGCCTTCGGAACCGGATTATGGCGGAAAATTAAAGACGGCTACACGAAAATATCGCATGTATACGAGGCTGGTGATTCGCTGTTGCTGTTCGGCTTCAGCCGCGGAGCCTATACGGCCCGCAGCCTCGCCGGCATGATCGCCGTCTGCGGACTGCCGACGAAGAACTTTACAGACGATCTTGTCGACGTCGCATTCGCCGCTTACCGGGAACGAAATCCCGATGAGCGCAAGGCGAAACTCGACAAGCTGAAAAATTGCGACATGTTCCCCGCGAAGATCACGATGATCGGCGTCTGGGACACGGTCGGATCGCTGGGAATTCCTTCGGTCTTCGGCCTGGTCGACCCTCTCGTCTATGGCTTCCTCGATACCGGCTTACATCCCAGTGTGCTGAACGCCTACCACGCGATGGCGATCGATGAGATGCGCGCCGAATTCCCGGCGACACTATGGAAAGCCCCTTTTGCTCCCGGCCAGACGGTGGAACAGGTCTGGTTTACCGGTGTCCACAGCGACGTGGGCGGAGGAGAACCCGACGATACCCCAGGCGTGAATGCATTGTCCGACATTACCTTGAGCTGGATGATGGACAAGGCAGCGGCTCTTGGCTTGAAGTTCGATACGACCATCGCGGATATGTACCGTTTTCCGCTCGATGCAAAGAACGCTCTCGATAAACTGCACACTTCGTGGAGCGTCGTTGCAGGCTTTCCTCGCCGTCGCTCGATCGACCGGAACTCGCGGATCGCGAACAGCGTTCTGATCCGGGCACAGCATGACACCACATACCGCCCGCAAAATCTCGTCTTCGAAAGCGGCCTTCTGGCAACCACTTACGACATCGCGCCGATGGTCGGAGAGCCTCCAGCCGAATCTCTGACCGAGACGGCGGGTGGCTGAATCAGGGTACGATAGCAGTGTGAGTTTCCGCAAACTGGCGCTCCCGTTTTTTGTCGCGGTCCTGTGTCTCGGACAGGCCACGTGGCAGACCGTAACCGATCCGCCCGGAGTCGACTGGAACGGACTCTCCGGCGCGAAAAAGACCGCGGCCCTCCGCGTCATGCAGACCGAAGAGTGCGCCTGCGGCTGCGGCATGAAAATCGCGGAATGCCGCGTCAAGGATCCATCCTGCGGCATCAGCAGAAAGCTCGCGAAGGCGACAGTAGCGGAATTCGCGGCCGGAAAAGACGCTGCGACGGTGAAGGCCGATCTCAAGCGGATCGCCGGCGAGCCGCCCCCCCTGTTTGATGACCCGGTGAAAATTTCGACGGCCGGAGACCCTGTGCGCGGTCCGGAGAAAGCCCGCCTGACGATCGTCGAGTTCTCCGATTTCCAGTGTCCCTATTGTTCAAAGGCCGTCGGCGAAACGAAAGAGGTTCTTCGCCAGTTTCCGAACGACGTCCGTCTCGTCTTCAAGCAATTCCCGCTCGACTCCCACTCTCAGGCCGAGTTCGGCGCGGAAGTCGCGCTTGCCGCCCAGACACAGGGCAAATTCTGGGAGATGCACGATCTCCTCTACGCCGGATTTCCGGACATCAGCCGCAACCGCGTCATGGCCTATGCCCGGCAGTTGAAGCTGGATATGAAGCGGTTTACGTCGGAACTGGACAGCCACAAATATCGCGCTCGCGTACTCGCCGAAGAGAAGGAAGGCGAAGACGCCGGCGTGGCTGGAACGCCTTCCTTTTACTTCAATGGAAAGAAGTACAACGGACAGTTCGACGTCGCCTCCGTCGTCCCGCTGGTCAAAAAAGAATTGTCGGGAAAGAACTAAGCAGGGGGAGAGAGAGAGAGAGAGAGAGAGAGAGACGGGGCGTCCGGCCGGGTCTCTCTCGTTTCAGTCGTATTTCTCGTAAATCATTCGCTTACGGTCGAGCCCTGTTTCCTTCAGCCTGACCCGTAATTCGTCCACCATTTCACGCAGCCCACAGATATAAACGTCCACGTCGCGCCGCTCTCCGAGCGCTTCGAGAACATGCTGGTGGACGCGCCCCTGCAGCCCTGTCCATTCCGTCGTCGGCCGCGTCAGCGTCGGTCGGTACTCGAAATTTGGGAACTCGCGCGCCATCGCGACCCATTCGTCGTGATACAGAAGGCCCTCTTCATGCCGCACGCCGAAAATCAGCGTGAACCGCCGGTCCGCATTCTCCGCAAGTTTGGCGTGCAACATCGATCGGAACGGAGCGATTCCGGTTCCCGTCGCGACCAGGATGGAATCGGACACAGGCCGCCGCAGGATGAATGCGCCGTACGGGCCTTTGAAATGAATCTCCTCGCCGGGGTGAAGGCCGAAAAGGAACGGAGAAAAGTGCCCTTCGGGAACGAGGTTGGCGCAAAGCGCAAAACGCCCGCCATCCGGCGGCGAGGCGATCGAATAAGCCCGCGTAATATCGTCTTCGCCAATCTTTTGCGTCAGCGACACAAACTGACCGGGCACAAACGCTGCGCTCCAGTCTTGCGTCTCGAACTCGAAGTGCCGCGTATTGGGGCCGATCTCGCGCGAACCGAGCAATCGAGCCGTCATTTCGAAGCCTCCGCTGCCCGATCCACCAAAATCCGGCTGAGTTCCATATGTCCATCTAGCGGAGGCGCAACCCGGATCCGCACGCCGTGACGCTGCTCCAGGTCTTCCACCAGCCGCGGCAGATCGCGCTGCAGGTGAATGCCGAGCGTCAGAAAGTAAGGCAGCACCAGAATCTCGCCTGCACCCTCGTTCACCATCTTTGCGACGGCGTCTCCCAACTGCGGCGCCGCTTCGAGAAACGCAGTCTCATACAGTTCCCACGCCCCCGCCCTCGCGGCGGCGGCGGCCACGCTCCGGACCGCGTCATTGGCCGAAGCCACGCTCGATCCATGCCCGAATACCACGATTCCAGTCCGCACAGCTATAAGATGATCTGCGGCGCCGGCGGTTCCACGGCCGCCTCTTCCGATGGCGCCATCGAACCGTACATTCTGGTCAGAAAGTCGAGGAACGCCTTGCTGCGTTTGCGGCCATTGTTCTGCGCCCGCTCCAGTCGTTGCAGAAAAGCCACCACGCCGAGAACAGTTGAGTCCCGCAGGGACGATGTCGAAATTCCGCGCGCCTCCATTTCCCGCTTTCGGATATCGTCGACGCGGTTTTGTA
>DASZUZ010000006.1:0-2726 GCA_035547415.1 Bryobacteraceae bacterium
CCGCGCAGCACCAGCGTGTCAATCAGTTGCTTCAGGTCAATGGATCGCGCGGGGTCTTTTTCCGGGTGCACCAGAACGTGGCCCTGCTCGCCAACCGAGAAATACCCTTTGCCCCAGCTTGCGACATCGAAAAGTTCGCTCGCATCCTGGGTCGACCAGCGGTCGGTGGGTTCGAGCACCAGTGAGGCTTTACGGCCGTTCTTTTCCAACTTCTTCGAGTTCCTCGCTTAGATAAAAGAAATCGGGCGCGCCAGAAATCAAGCGCGCCGGTTCCAAAATTTCAGTGTCCTTCGGAATGACGGCCACGGCAAGAAAAAGTTTCCGGGCCGGCGCGCGGCCGTTACGGTTCCATTACAACTCAAACTTCTGATTTGAGCGGATCAGGCGATCAGCTTGTCGACCACCTGTCCGTGAACGTCCGTGAGGCGGAACGGACGCCCCTGGAATTTGTATGTCAGCTTCGTGTGGTCAAAGCCCAACTGCCGGAGCATCGTCGCGTGCATGTCGTGAACATGGACCTTGTCTTCCACCACGTTGAAGCCAAGATCGTCGCTCTTGCCGAGCGTGAGTCCCGGTTTGATTCCACCGCCCGCCATCCACATCGTGAAAGCGTTCGGGTGATGATCGCGGCCATCGGTTCCACCCTGCATCATGGGGGTGCGGCCGAATTCCCCGCCCCAGACGACCAGCGTGCTGTCGAGCAGGCCGCGCTGCTTCAGGTCCTTCACCAGCGCCGCGGCGGCCTGGTCTGTGTCCTTGCAGTTCTGCGTGAGGTCTTTGACCAGAGCGGAATGCTGATCCCACGCCTCGTGATAGAGCTGTACGAAACGCACTCCGCGCTCCACCAGACGCCGCGCGAGCAGGCAGTTGTTCGCGAACGACGGCTTGCCCGGCTCGGCGCCGTAGAGTTCCAGCGTTTCCTTCGACTCCTTCGTGATATCCATCAGTTCGGGAGCGCTCGACTGCATCCGGAACGCCATTTCGAAGGAGTTGATGCGCGTGGATATTTCGGGATCGCCCGTCACGCCGAGACGCATTTCGTTCAGGCGTTTGATCGACGCGAGCGAATCCTTCTGCAATTGGACGTCGACGCCCGGAGGATTCGAAAGATAAAGAACCGGGTCGCCCGACGAACGGAACTGAACTCCCTGATAGACCGTCGGCAGGAAGCCGCTTCCCCAGCAGGAACTGCCGCCGCTCGGCCCTTTTTTCCCTGAACTGAAGACCACGAAGGCCGGCAGATCGCGCGACTCGCTGCCCAACCCGTAGGTCACCCAGGCACCCATGCTGGGCCGTCCGAACTGCATGGTGCCCGTGTTCATGAGCAACTGGCCCGGCGCGTGGTTAAAAGCGTCGGTCACCATGGACTTCACGATGGCGATGTCGTCCACCACCGTCGACAGGTGCGGCAGGAGCGGCGTGAGTTCTGCGCCGGACTGGCCATACTTTTTAAACTCGAACTTCGGGCCGAGCAGCTTCGAATTCGGATTGATGAACGCCGCGCGGTACCCCTTGAGCAATTCGGGCGGAGGCAGCGTGCCGTCGAACTTCCGGAGTACCGGTTTGTTGTCGAACAGTTCCAGATGGCTGGGCGCGCCCGCCATAAACAGGAAGATGACGTTCTTCGCTTTGGCCGGCAGCGGCGGCTGCTTCGGAGCCATAGGATCCACAGTCGCCGCCTGCGCCGATTCGGCCAGAAGACTCCGGAGCGCGATCGATCCCAGTCCGACCCCGCATTGTTCGAAAAACCATCGGCGAGTGATCTGATTCATGTCTTATTCCTTGGTAATCGTTTCGTCCAGATTGAGCAGAACGCGGCAGACTGCCGTCCAGGCGGCGTCCGCCGGGAAGCGCTTCTCCTCTTTCGCGAGAAGTCCCAGAAGTTCCTCGGATTCCGGCTGCGAGGGATGGCGCGCCAGAACGCGGCGGAACGCGTAGTCGATACGCTGCGGATCGTTCGCGCCGCCGTCGTGCAGCGTCTTCTCCGCCAGCGATTTCGCCGACTCCATGAACAGCGGTTCGTTCAGCGTCGTGAGCGCCTGCAGCGGCGTGTTCGAGCGGGAACGGCGGACGCAGGAGCTTTCCCCGTTCGGGGAATCGAACGTTTGCAGCATCGGGTAAGGCACGCTGCGGAACCGGAACGTGTAGAGCGCCCGGCGATAACGCTCGGCATCTTTTGCTTCGTTCCAGACCTTGGGGCCGTAGCTCGTGGGTGGAACGAAGAGGAAGCTCGGCGCGGGTGGATAGACGCTAGGGCCGCCGATTTGGGGATTCAGCAGGCCGCTGGCAGAGAGCGCAATGTCGCGAACGATCTCGGCATCGACACGGAACCGCGGGCCGCGCGCCAGCAGGCGGTTGTACGGATCTTTCGCCGCCATTTCCGGAGTCATGTTGGAGGATTGGCGGTAGGTCGCCGAAGTCACGATCAATCTCTGGATCGCCTTGACGTCCCAGCCGCGGTCCATGAACTCCACGGCGAGCCAGTCGATCAGTTCGGGATGCGACGGCGGCGAGCTTTGCGTTCCAAAATCCTCGCTGGTTTCAACGATGCCGATTCCGAAATACGCCTGCCACAGGCGATTGACGAAAGCGCGCGCCGTAGTTGGCGCGTCCCTGGCGACAAGCCACTTCGCGAACGTAAGCCGATCCACTGGCGCGCCTGCCGGCAGCGGATTCAGGAACGACGGCACGCCCGCGGTGACCACTTTGCCCGGGTTCAGGAAGTC
>DASZUZ010000007.1:0-3871 GCA_035547415.1 Bryobacteraceae bacterium
GGCCGGGCGCGTTCACGATTACCCCGAACAGATCGATGCCGGTTTCGCCGCACACGCCGTGACCGACAAATACTACTATGCGCGCCGTCCCGAAATCACGCGTGTTGTCGACATTACCTCCACCGTCGAAAAAAAGATCGATGCGAACCTTTGCAACGTAGCCAAGGGTCCGGGCGGTCATCACGGCTCGCAGTTGCGGGCTCGACTCGCGCGCGAGGGCAAGAAACTGCCGGTGCTCGGCGATGACGACCGCACAGCCGACCGCAATTACATTCGCGAATTCGTCCTGGCGCCCAATCGCGAACTGGGCAGGAAGTATGGAGTGGAGTATGCGGAGGCGTTCCACTACATCGGCCCGAATGTGAATGCCATCGGCGCTCCCACCGCGCTCGAGGAATATATCCGGAAGAATGCCGTTCCTCTTCCTTAGGCTTAGGACTTGGAGCAACTTCCCCGCAAACTTGGCATGCTGGACGCCACGCTGATCGTCGTCGGCGTGGTCATCGGTTCCGGCATATTCCTGCTGCCCGGCCTGATCGCGCGCAACGTTCCGTCGGCGCCGGTCATCATGGCGATCTGGATTGCCACCGGCATTGTCTCGCTGCTCGGCGCATTCGCGTACGCGGAGCTCGGCGCCATGATGCCGGCAACGGGAGGGCAGTATGTATTCCTCCGTGAAGCCTGCGGCCCCGCGTGCGCGTTTCTCAGCGGATGGGTTTTCGTGTTCGGCGCCGTACCCGGCGGAATCGCTTTCCTTGCGCGTGGATTCTCCACGTATCTCGGACAGTTCGTCGCTTTGACGCCGCTGCGGAGCGATCTGGTTTCAATCGCGCTCATCGTCGTGCTCTCCGTCATCAATTACATCGGCGTCCGCGAGGGTGCGTGGACGCAACGCATCTTCGGGATTCTGAAAATCGCCGGCCTGATCCTGCTGATTGGAGCGGCCATACTCGCATCGCCTGCTCTGCCTGCTCCGGCCCGCCCATACGAACTCACATCGCATGGCGTCGGGATTGCGGTCGCCGCCTGCCTGATGGCCTATAACGGCTGGAGCTTTGTCAGCTTTGTGGCGGGTGAAGTCAAACACCCGGAACGCAACATTCCGCGCGCTCTCGTATACGGCATGTTCATCGTGATGGCTCTCTATATCGGTGCGAACCTTGCCTATATGCACGTCCTTTCCGTGCCTGAAATCGCGGGCGCCGAACGCGTCGGCGCGCTCGTGATGGACCGGATTACGGGTTCCGCCGGAGCCCGGCTTCTTTCTTTGCTCGTATTGTGTTCGATCATTGGCGCCATTAACGGCAACATCATGACCGGGGCCCGCATCCCTTTCGCGCAGGCGCGCGACGGGCTCTTTTTTGAACGCTTCGGCCGCATCCACCCGCGGTTCAAAACGCCTTCTTTCGCAATCGCGGTGCAATGCGCGTGGAGTCTCGTTCTGCTCCTCAGCGGCTCTTTCGAAGCGCTGTCATCGTACACCATCCTGTCGGCATGGTTCTTCTATGTGCTCACCGTCGGGTCCGTCGCGATTCTGCGCCGCACTCGGCCCGACGCGCCCCGGCCGTATCGCATGTGGGGCTATCCCGCGACCCTCTGGATATTTCTCGCGGCATCGGCATGGTACATAGGGGACGCCATCACCGGCCAGCCCTACCCTTCGTTCGCCGCGCTTCTCATCATGAGCGTGGGTGTTCCCTTCTATCTCATCCGCACCCGCTGGACGCCGGGACGGGCATCCAACAACTTCCAGCCTCAGCCCGTCAGAACAAAAGCTTCAGCGAGAACTGAACCTGGCGCTGGCTGTTGATTACGCCCGTGATGGTTCCGAATTGGGGAGTGCCCACCACTCGCCCCGGAATATCGAACTGCGGGTGAGAGCCTCATCATCGAGTTTCTTCTGCTGATGCGCGGACATCCGCCCTTCGGCCCATCGTCCCAGACCGAAACCCTTCTTCGTCTGCGCCAGAATGACCGCCGGCTCGCCGGCATGTCCAACGGCTGCGGCGTGAACGGCTGGCGGACTCCCGACGATACGTTGCGCGAGTGTTCCGGTTATCTTCGACGGGAATTACGATTACCGGAACGCCTGGTCGAAATCTCGGTGATATCAGTTCAGCGGTTGTGTTATATCATGAACTGCGTTCAATAAGCGGTCTGACTTCGGACGATTGCTGTCTGGAACCCGGGGCTGTGGCCGCGCACGAGGTGTATGAGAATGACGCCGGCGACGAAACCGAAAGAGAAAAAGACCCCGATGGTGAGCAGCACAGAGCAATCGCAGATTACGCCCTTTCTTGGCGTGAACTACTCCGTGCTGCTGCCGCGTGAGAAGAGTGAATGTGTCGAGATCCTGCTGGAGAGGTTTCCGAAAGACCTTGCGTTTCCGGTCCATCAGCACAAGGAGTGCGAACAGACTTACCTGTTCCTCGAAGGCGAGGCGGAGTTGAATCTGGATGGCAAGCTCCAGCGCGTCGGCAAGGGCGCGGTTGTTTACATTCCTCGCCTGACGGATCACGCCGTGAAGAACGTTGGAGACGCCGAACTCGTGTACATCGTCGTCGAAACCTATCCCGACGGTTATCTTCCGGACGAGCCCACCTGGGATTCGCATATCGCCGCGCTCAAGCGGCTTTACAACATCGCCGACCAGGCGTAAGTCTCGTGTGCGGACCAATGGACTTCGAAGGTAAGGTGGTTGTCGTTACTGGCGCCGGGGCCGGAATCGGTGCGGCCGTGGCCGATGTCTTTGCGGAATGCGGGGCGCGTGTCGTCGGACTCGATTGCAATCCCGACACTCTCCGGCAGACGACGGAGCGCATCATGAAAAACCGAGGTATCCTTCACCCCATCTGCGCGGATGTCGCTTCGGAGCAGAGCGTTGCCAAAGCCTTCCACGAGATCGGGACAAAGTACGAATCCGTTGATGTGCTCGTCAACAACGTGGGCGTCGAGTTCTACAAGGACTTCGTGGACGTGCGCGTATCCGATTGGGAACAGCAGATTGCGGTCAACCTGCGAAGCGTGTTTCTGTGCTGCTCGCACGTCGTGCCGGCCATGATGCGGGCCCGCCGCGGAGCCATCGTGAATACGGCATCGGTGCAGGCCTTCGCGACAACCGGGCAGACGGCGCCCTATGCGGCGTCGAAAGCCGGTGTGCTTGGCCTGACGCGCGATCTGGCTCGGGATCTGGGTCCGTATAACATTCGCGTCAACGGCATCTGTCCCGGATGCATCGACACGCCGATGATGGAGCGATCACTCGAAAGGAATGCGGACGCGCGAGCCGCAAGACAGAAGATGGAGGCGGCCATTCCTCTGCGGAGACTAGGGAAGCCGCGGGAGATCGCGAATGTGGTCGCATTTCTGGCGTCGGATCTGGCAGGCTATGTTTCCGGCGCGGCATGGCTGGTGGACGGAGGTCTGCTGGCGCAACTACCCGTGACTTAGACCAAAAATGGAACTTTCACTGGATCAGTTTGAGATCTGGGCCAATGGCCTGGATCATTCGGAGGATCTCGCCTTCGACGCGGAAGGCATCCTGTGGGCGGGCGGCGAATCGGGGCAGGTGTATCGGATTCCGGAAAAGAATCGCGTCGAGCAGGTCACCTGCATCGGCGGCTTCTGCCTGGGCCTCGCGTTTTCCGCGGCAGATGAACTGTTCATCTGCAATGCAGGCCTCGCCAGCATTGTGAAAGTGCAAAAGGACGGAGCGTCGAGCCTGTTCGCTGATTCCGCCGGCAATCACAAACTGCGGCAGCCCAACTACAGTGTTTTCGATTCGCAAGGCAATCTGTACGTATCGGACTCCGGTGAATGGGAGACGACAAGCGGTTGCATTGTCCGCTATGACGCGCGCGGCCGCGGAGAG
>DASZUZ010000008.1:0-9491 GCA_035547415.1 Bryobacteraceae bacterium
TCTCGCCCAATACGGGAAGTGAGGGGTGCGCCAGCATCCTGCAACCCGAGTATAACTTGGATGGCGCAAAGAGGAACCCTCTCCTGGTGTTTGATAACTGAAGTTAGTAGCCAGTACGCTAACTCAGCGGCTATCGCGCCGCCAGGCTCGCATTCGTCGCCGCTCCGATCACCGCAATCTCCTTGCTGGTCGGAACCACTTCGAATACGCTGCCCTGGAGGGGAGACATCGTCACCATCTCGTGCAGGTACTGGCTCAACAGACTGACTTTCACGAAACGCGAGTTCGGCCCGGAGATGAAGAATTTGCCCGGCCCTTCCAGGTGAATGCTGGTTGCCGACGCCGCCGCCAGCGCCCGATGCCACATCAGTTCAAACTCGCAGCAGCGCGGGTCGCCCGCTTTCGCGTTCGCGAAGACCTCTTCGGGTTCGAGATCGAGGAAGCGCAGGCGCATCGCGCGATGCCCCATGATGCCCTCCAGATGGCCTTTGCCGCCGCAACCGCAGAAAGCCTCTTTCTGGTCGAGCGTCACCACCATATGGCCGCCTTCCCAGATGCCTTCGGCATGAGGATAGCGTCCGAAACCGACCCCGTTCCCCAGAGTCCATACGCGGATCAACTTTTCGAGTTGGCCGCGAGTGGCCGCCATGCCCGCCGCCATGACATCGGCGTCGTTGTAAAGAGACACGGCCATGTTCAGGCCGTGCGCCGAAAGGGCCGCGGAAAGCATTTCGGCGACCTTTGCGCCTTTCGCCTGCTTCAGATTCGGCGAATCCTCCACCACGCCATTGCGGATAATCCCGGGAAAACCGACGCCGGCCAGTGCCGGTCTGGCTCCATGCTCATCGCAAAGTTCGCAGATGGTCTGCGCCATGGTTTCCGCGATGGCCTCTACCGGCATGCTGAGAATCTCGCCGCTCTCCCGCGCCTCCGCTTCGTCCATCGCCGGTGGCGGATAGACGCGCAATGGCGCGACGAGTTCGTGCCCCTGCACGAGTCCGACGACTATCTCACCCGTGGCTACTACGCCAATCGTCTGGTCCTTCATTCTTATCGAGACCTCATCAGAAGCGACTGAGCTTGTTCAGTCCGTTGAACGCCGCCGCTTTGTAGCACTCCGCAAGCGTCGGATAATTGAAAACCGTGTCGACGAAATAGTCGATCGTGCCGCCCAGAATCAGTACAGCCTGGCCGATATGGAGCAGTTCGCTCGCGAGTTCGCCAATGATATGCACTCCCAGCAGAGTCCTCGTCTCCCGGTGGAAGATCAGTTTTAGCCGCCCCGTCGTATCGCCCCGGATCTGGCCCCGGGCAATCTCCCGATAATACGCCATGCCCACTTCGTACGGCACGTCTTCTTCCGTCAGTTGCTCTTCCGTCTTCCCGATGAAGGAGATCTCCGGAATCGTATAGATTCCGTACGGATATGTGCTCGGATTCGAATGCACGGGCAGGGAAAACGCGCGTCCCGCCGCGATCCGGCCCTGTTCCATCGAAACCGAGGCGAGGCTGGGGAACCCGATGACGTCGCCGACAGCGAAGATGTTCGGCTGCTTTGTCCGGAAATCTGCGTCGACCGGGATGCGGCCGCGCGAATCGGCTTCGATCCCGGCGGCGGCGAGATTCAGTTCGTCGATATTGCCGGAACGGCCGACCGCGTACAGCAGCGCATCGCCGGAGATCTTCTTCTTGCTCTGCAGATTCGCCACAACGCCACTGCCCGCTTCTTCCACGCTTTCGACTTCCTCGTTCATCCGCATCGTCACCCGGCTGTCGCGCAGATGGTAGGACAGCGCCTCCACCATTTCGGCGTCGGCGAATTCGAGAAGCCTCGGACGTTTTTCGATGAGGATCACCCGGACGCCAAGAGCGGCGAACATGCAGGTGTACTCAACGCCGATCACGCCGCCGCCCACCACGATCAGCGTTCTCGGTATCTCCGCCATCGAAAGAATCTGATCGCTGTTGATGATGGTCCGGCCGTTGATCGGCACGCGCGGGGATACGGCCGGCTTGGTTCCGGCGCCGATGATGATGAACGGCGATTCTATCTCGGTTTTGCCGCGCGAATTTTCGACCGCGATATGCGTGGGGTCGAGAAAGCTGGCCTGACCCGTGAGCATTTCGATATTGTTGCGGGCCAGTTGCGCCTGCGTGACGTCGATTTCCGTCTTGATGACGTGCTGCACGCGGAACGACAGGTCCGCCATGGTGATTTTGTCTTTGACCCTGTAGCTGACGCCGTAAATCGCCTGATAGTTATATCCGGACAGGTGCAGGACCGCTTCCCGCAGGGTCTTGCTCGGGATGGTTCCCGTGTTGATGCAGGCCCCGCCAATCACCTCCCGCTTCTCGACCACGGCGACGCTCTTACCTGCTTTGGCGGCTTGAATGGCGGCCCGCTGGCCCGACGGGCCCGAGCCGATCACGATCAGGTCGTATTTTTGCATGCGGAAGTCACTATTTTCCTACACTGCCCCAGTGCCGCCGGTCGCGGGGCCGGAAGTACGGCCGCATCCGAAGGAGGGCACGGATTGCAGTAAAATAGCGGCCACCGGAAGCTCACCATGCCCACCTACGCCTTCCAGTTGAATAACCGGCCCGCTTCAGTGGACTCCTGGGACCCTGCCCAGCCTCTTCTCTATCTGCTGCGCAATTCGCTCGGGCTTCACGGCGCCAAATTCGGCTGCGGACTCGGCCAGTGCGGCGCGTGCACAGTCCTGCTGGACGGCAAGCCGGTCCGCTCCTGTCTCACGCCGATCAGTCAGGTCGCCAGCCGCAAGGTCACGACGCTCGAAGGTCTCGGCACGCCGGAGAAGCCCGATCCGGTGCAGGCCGCGTTCATCGCGGAACAGGCGGCGCAGTGCGGGTACTGCACCAACGGCATGATCATGACCGCGAAGGCGCTGCTGCGGCAGACGCCGCAGCCCACGGTCGATCAGGTGAAACAGTCGCTCGCCGGCAATCTCTGCCGCTGCGGAACGCACACCCGTATCGTGAACGCGGTGCTGCGGGCCGCGAAGGTTTAGGAGGCGAAGATGCAGGCCCTCTCCCGTCGGGATATTCTCAAGGGCTCGGCGCTGGTGGTGAGCTTCTCGCTTGCCCGGCCCTCGTACCCGCAGGCCACAGCCGCCAGATCGCTCGATCCCTCGGAGATCGACAGCTTCCTCGCCATCCACCGCGATGGCTCCGTCACGCTCTATACGAGCAAAGTCGACGTCGGCACCGGAATGCGCATCGCCATCCCGCAGATGGCGGCCGAGGAACTCGGCATTCCCGTGGAACGAATCACGCTGGTGGAAGGCGACACGGGACTGACTGCCGATACCGGCGGTACCGGCGGCAGCACCGGGCTGACGCGCGGCGGAACCGAGATCCGCCAGGCCGCGGCGACGGCCCGCATGGCGATCCTGAACCTCGCCGCGGAACGGCTGCAGCGCCCGGCTTCGGAACTGCAGATTTCCGGCGGCCGGATCGTCCCCGGCACGCTCACCGTTGGCGAACTCGTCGGTGACCGCGCCCTCCATCTCAAAACAGATCCCAAAGCGCCGCTCCGCAAGCCCGCGGAATACACCGTCGTCGGCAAGCCGATTCCGCGGCCCGACGTGCCGGGCAAATGCACCGGGCGCGCGGTCTATCTGCAGGACGTCACCGTTCCCGGCATGCTTCACGGCCGCGTCGTCCGGCCGCCGGCGATCGGGGCAAAGCTGCAGAGCGTCGACGAGGCTTCCATCCGCCACATCCCGGATGTTCGCGTCGTGCGCATCGAGAGCTTTCTCGGTGTCGTGGCGAAAGACGAATGGGCCGCGATCCGGGCCGCGCGGGAACTGAAAGCCTCCTGGAGCGAATGGAAAGGGCTGCCGGGCAGCGAAAACCTCGAACAGCACATCCGGCAAAGCCCGATCGATAAAGACCAGCCGCTGGTCTCGCGCGGCGACGCGAAGACCGCGCTGCCGGCCGCGGCAACGCAGCTTTCCGCAACGTACTGGTGGCCTTTCCAGAGCCATGCTTCTCTTGCGCCGTGCTGCGCCGTCGCGGACGTCCGCGCCGACGGCGCTACCGTCTGGACCTCCACCCAAAGCCCGCACGGGCTGCGTAACTCCCTGGTCAAGGTCTTCGGGATGCCCGCCGGAAAGACGCGCGTGATCTTCCTGCCCGGGGCCGGCTCCTATGGCGGCAACGGCAATGACGATACCGCGGCGGATGCCGTGCTGCTCTCGAAGGCTGTCGGTCAGCCGGTCCGCGTGCAGTGGATGCGTCACGATGAGCACGGCTGGGACCCGAAAGGTCCCGCGCAGCTTCTCGACGTGAAAGGAGGCCTCGATGCCGGAGGCCGTCTGGTCGCATGGGAAACGCAGATGTGGCTGCCCACGAGCGTGCCGGGAAACCGCGCCATTATCGCGGCGGACCTCGCGGGCATCCCGCAGGGTCACGGACAGGGCGCCGGAGCCATCTCGCAGAACGCCGACCCTCCATACGCCGTGCCTCATCTCAGCGTGGTGACCCACTGGGTCAGACAATCGCCATTGCGCCTGTCGAATCTGCGGGCTCCCGGCAAGATCGGCAATGCGTTCGCCGTCGAGAGCTTCACCGATGAACTCGCGGCAGCCGCGCGCGTTGACCCCGTCGAGTTCCGCCTCCGTGGTCTCACGGATCCGCGTGCTCTGGCAGTAATACAGCGGGCCGCCCAGATGATGGAATGGCAGCCGCGGCCCTCGCCGAATCCGCAAGCGGGCTCGGGGCGGGGAATCGCCTACGTGCGCTACAAGCAGTCCGAAAATTATGTTGCGATCGCGATGGAGGTCGCGGTCGATCGGACCACCGGCAGGATTTCGATCCGCCGCGTCGCCTGCGCGCACGATTGCGGCCTGGTCGTGAATCCGGACGCGCTGCGCAACCAGATTGAAGGCTCCATCCTGCAGACGCTCAGCCGCACGCTGCACGAGGAAGTCAAATTCGACAATTCGCGCGTGACGACCGTCGATTGGGCGAGCTATCCGATCCTGACGTTCCCTGAAGCCCCGGCTATTGAGGTCGCGCTGCTGAGCCATCCGGATCAGCCGCTCCTCGGAGCGGGCGAAGCCGCAACCGCGCCGGTCGCCGCGGCGCTCGGAAACGCGATTTTCGATGCCACCGGGAAGCGTCTGCGCCGCGTGCCCTTCCGGGCCGTTGTCTAAACTGGTCGGATGCCATTTCGCGGCGTCGATTATCTCCTGATTGACTCGCAGTTCTCCGAGCAGGAACTCATGGTGCGGCAGACGGCCCGCCGCTTCGTCGACGAAAGGGCCATCCCGCTCCTCCGCGACTGCTTCCGCGAAGCGCGTTTCCCACGGGAACTGATCCCGGAAATGGCGGAACTCGGCTTTCTCGGCGCCAATCTCGAAGGCTACGGCTGCGCCGGGATGAGCAACGTCGAATACGGCCTTGTCATGCAGGAGATCGAGCGCGGCGATTCCGGTCTTCGCAGCTTCGTCTCGGTGCAGGGCGCGCTCGTGATGTACCCGATCCTGCAGTATGGAGCCGAAGAGCAGAAGCGCCACTGGCTGCCGATGCTGCAGTCCGGCCGCGCCATCGGCTGCTTCGGCCTGACCGAGCCCGATTTCGGATCGAATCCGGCAGGCATGCGGACCCGCGCCGTCCGCGATGGCGATCACTGGGTGCTCAACGGCGAGAAGACCTGGATCACGAACGGTTCCGTCGCGGATGTCGCCGTCGTGTGGGCGCGCACGGACGACGGCATTCGCGGCTTTCTGGTCGAACGCGGCACGCCGGGCTACAGCACGTCGGACATTCACGGGAAATGGTCGATGCGCGCTTCGGTGACGTCCAGTCTGTCGTTTACCGATTGCCGTGTTCCGGATTCCGCCCTGCTTCCCGGAGCCAAAGGATTGAAGGGGCCTCTCGGCTGTCTCTCCCAGGCGCGATACGGCATCGGCTGGGGCGTCATCGGAGCCGCGATGGACTGCTATGAAACCGCCCGGTCCTACGCGACAGTCCGCAAACAATTTGAGGACCGCCCCATTGCCGGCCACCAGCTAGTGCAGGAAAAACTCGCGGACATGATCAGCGAGATCACCAAAGCCCAACTGCTCGCGCTGCACTGCGGACGGCTGAAGGACTCGGGCAAACTCGAACCCGCGCACATCTCCATGCTGAAGCGGAACAACGTCGCGATCGCGCTCGATTGCGCCCGGCTCAGCCGCGATCTGCTCGGCGCGAACGGCATTACGGACGAGTATCCTATAATGCGTCATCTGTGCAATTTAGAAACGGTCAAAACCTATGAAGGGACCGACCATATCCACACCCTCGTTATCGGTGAGCGAGTCACTGGAATCGCCGCCTATAAGTAGCGGGGTTCGCGTCCCCGCCGCCTTCTTCGCGGCGACAATTCTTCTCAGCGCCTTCCTGCTTTTTCAGGTCCAGCCGCTCATCGCCAAACTGATTCTGCCGTGGTTCGGCGGTTCGGCCGCCGTCTGGACCAGTTGCATGCTCTTCTTCCAGATGGCGCTGCTTGGCGGTTATGCGTACGCTCACTGGCTGACGAACCAGCCCGGTTCTCGCCAGTCGATCATTCACATCGGACTGCTTGCTCTCAGCTTTCTATCCCTGCCCATCCTTCCCCACGACTGGTGGAAACCGACCGGTCCGGAGGATCCGCTCCTCCGCATCCTCGGACTGCTGACCGCGACGGTCGGTCTACCTTATTTCCTGCTGTCATCTACGAGCCCGCTGCTGCAATCCTGGTACTCGCGCGCCAACGGCGGCGCCATGCCGTACCGGTTCTTCGCGCTCTCGAATGCCGGTTCCATGGCCGGTCTGCTGGCGTATCCGGTACTGGTCGAGCCCAATCTCACCAGCGGTCAGCAGGCGTGGACGTGGTCCATCGCCTATGGCTTCTTCGCGCTGGTCTGCGCCACGGTCGCGTTCCGTTCCCGCAAGGCGCATCTCGAAACGGCGTCCGTCGCCGTGGAAACCGGTCCCGCGCCGACCCTGGGCGAACGGCTGCTCTGGATGGGCCTGGCGGCATGCGCCTCCGCGCTTCTGCTCGCCGTCACGAATCATCTGACACAGAACGTCGCGGCTATTCCGTTCCTCTGGGTTCTTCCGCTGAGCCTGTACCTCCTGAGCTTCATCCTCTGCTTCGACAGTGACCGCTGGTATAAACGCTGGATCTACGCCAGGCTCGCGGCTGTGGCGCTTCCCGGGCTGGCGTATGCGATCTCCGAGGAGAGCACCATCTCCGAACTCAAGCTGGCGGTTGGATTCTTCTGCGCCTCGCTCTTTATCCTGTTCATGGTTTGCCACGGCGAACTGGCGCGCCGCCGCCCGGCTCCCGCATACCTGACCTCGTTCTACCTGATGGTGTCGGTGGGTGGCGCGATCGGCGGGCTGTTCATCGGGTTCGCCGCGCCCTACTTCTTCAACGGCCTTTACGATCTTGCGGTCGTCGTTTCGCTGACCGGTTTCGTGCTGCTTTATCTGCTCTGGCGCGAACGCGCCGCGAAAATACCGGATTCATCGTCGAAGTTTCTCGATGCGCCTTTCGACCGGCCCGTCGTCCTCACTCTGGTTGCCGGACTGTTCGGCTACGTTGCATGGCGCCTCGCCGAAGCTCGTTTTCTCCACGGAAGCTCTTTTCTGAACGGGCGGCACGATACGACGGTTCTTCTCGGGCTTACCGGGGCGCTTGCCGTTTACCTGCTCTGGCGCACGCGGGACTCGCTCGACGACAATCTCATCATTTTTGCGATCGCCGCCGGACTCGCCTTCGGGATCACGGGCTTCCTCGCGCGCAATACCTGGAAGGCGATCGGCCACGCGCGGGTTCTCGCCCGCAACTTCTACGGAGCGTTGGTGGTCTATGACAGTGAGACCGACGGGTCGATGGGGCCGGTGCGGGTACTGCGACACGGAACCATCGATCACGGCGAGCAGTTTCTGTGGCCGCAGAACCGGCGCTTCCCGACTACTTACTACGCGAAGAAATCCGGCGTCGGTCTGGCGATTCAGACTCTTCAGATGCAGGGTCCGATGCGCGTCGGCGTGATCGGGCTGGGCGCGGGAACGCTGGCGAGTTATGCTCGGCCGATCGATTACTACCGGATCTACGACATCAACCCGCTCGTTCTCAGGATCGCCGAGACGCAATTCACTTATCTGAAGGACTGCCTGGTGCCGCACGATGTCGTACTCGGCGACGCGCGCCTGTCGCTCGATCGGGAGCCCACGCAGAAGTTCGACGCGCTCGTGGTGGATGCCTTCTCGGGCGACGCGATTCCGGTTCACCTGCTCACGCGCGAGGCCTTCCGGCTCTACTGGCGCCACCTGAAGCCCGACGGCGTGCTGGCCGTTCACGTTTCGAATCGATACCTGACGCTGGCGCCGGTGGTGGCGATGGGAGCGGCTGAAGACGGCAAGACCGCGAAGATCGTCAACTTCGAGACCGACGAGCGCAACGAAACCGAAGAAACCGATTCCGACTGGGTCCTCGTCAGTTCGCGTCCGGGATTCTTCGATCAGCCCGAGATCAAGGTGGCCCACAATATCGATCCCATTGCGGGACTCAGGATGTGGACAGATGACTACAGCAATCTCTACCGCATTCTTCGCTGATCATTCGGAGGCAGGCCTTCCGGCCCGCCTCCGGGCTTCGGCCCGGCGCTAAAGCAACTGCATGCCGGAATCGACGAACAGAACGTTGCCCGTGACGCCGCGGCTGAGATCGCTCGCAAGGAACGCCGCCGTGTCGCCCACTTCGCCCGCTTCCGTGATATGGCGCAGCGGTGAATGCTCCTTCGTCGCATCGAGCATCGTCGAGAGGTCCTTCACCGCTCGCGCGGATGCCGTTTTCACCGCGCCCGCGGAAATCGCATTCACGCGAATCCTCTGTGGGCCGAGGTCGTTCGCCAGGTAACGCATGGCCGCTTCGAGCGACGCCTTGGCCACGCCCATCACGTTATAGTTGGGCCGGACCCGCGTCGACCCGAGATACGTCAGGGTCATGATCGATCCGCCGTTCGTCATCACCGGAGCCACCGCACGCGCCATCGCGACCAGCGAGTACGCGCTCACGTTCTGCGCCAGAAGGAAGCCGTCGCGGTCCGTCTCGACGAACGGACGGCTCAGGTCTTCGCGGTTCGCGAACGCCAGGCTGTGGACGAGCGCGTCGACAGGCTTGCCCAGTTCCCGGAGTGAGCCCGTCAGCGCGGTGATCTCCTCATCTTTGGTGACATCGCACGGCAGCAGTTTCTCCACATTCATGCCTTCCACGATGGAGGCGATGGTGTCCCGCTGCTTTTCGTTCAGATAGGTGAGCACCAGCGACGCGCCTTCCCGCGAAAGCGATTCCGCGATGCCGTAAGCGAGGCTCCACTTGTTCGCAATACCGGCGATGACCGCCGTCTTTCCTTCGAGTAACCCGGACATGAACTATCAGGTTACTTCAGAAACCCGTTTACCCGCAGCCAGTTGGCGAGCAGTTTCGGCCA
>DASZUZ010000009.1:0-7114 GCA_035547415.1 Bryobacteraceae bacterium
AACCTCGTAGGCGCGGACGGAACCGGTGCTGACAATCCCGGAGAAGGCGACCGATTGCTGGCGGAGCGGGGGCCTCGTCCCGACCTCGCACCCGATCCCCAGCTTCCGGCTGATTCACGCCTTTGGGCCCTGCTGCAGAACGCCAGCGGCGGTACCTGGGGTGGATGTGTTTTCGATCTGGCGTCGATTGCCGAGGCCCTGGAACATAATCAGGCGCGCTGATTCCGATACACACCCCGGTGGGCAATAATGCTTATAACCCTGGACAGATAGTTTTACGATCCAGGTTGCTGGATAATACAAGTCAGCATGCCGGTTCTACTTGTCGTGCTGGCGATGGTCATTGCTGGCATTGGCTGCCGCAGAGAGCGTCCGCGATTGTCACTGTACATCGGGCTGGCTGGTTTCGGGCTGGCTGTCGTATCCGCCCTGTTGCTGCTCGGGGCGCGACAGTTCAGAGCTGAAACCGGCCTCCTCGTTTACTTCGCTGTCGTCAGCGGCCTGCTGATTCTTGCGAATGTGTGGTCAGGTCTGCGACGGCGGTACCGTTTCCGTGCTGACGGTCCGCGGCAAATTGCTGTCGAGTCACCGCTCCGTGCGCGGCACGCTTCCAACCATGCAGTCACTGAGATGGAAGCGCCTGCTGAGACTTGCGAAACGCCCCGGTAAAGACCCGAAATGCAGGTGTGAGCTGGTGGAATGCAGTACGGGTATTTCAAGACTCAGGGTGCTCTATCGAGTCCGGCGTCGACCTGCGCCTTCAGTGGGGCCGGTTTACGAGTTGCTTGATTTGGGCGCCGATGTTCAGAAACTCGTCCAGATCGGGTGGCTTCGTAATGTATCGAGCGATATGGAATTTTTCGAGTTTTGCGTAATCCCGCGGCGATGACGACGAACTCAGAACGACCACCTGCGTGTCACGAAACACATCACTGGCGCGCATGGATTCGATAATCTCGATTCCGTCGTTCTTTGGAACGTTCAGATCGAGGATGGCCAGATCGGGAGGCGAGACGTCGGCGTACTTGCCCTGTCGTCTGACCATTGCGATCGCTTCGCCGCCGTCATCGAGTACAGTCAAGTCGCAATCGAAGCCTGCCGTTTTCATCGCGAGACGAAGAAGGTCCACATCGCCCGGATTGTCCTCTATCAGCAGAATACGAGGTCTGTGGTCCATCGATACATTCGTCATTTCTCTGTATACTCCTGCGCCATCAGTTCTTCCGGTAATGCGAAGATGAACTTCGCGCCCTCTCCGGCCCGCGATTCTACCCAGATTCTTCCTCGATACCGATCCACCACTCGCTGACAAATGGCAAGGCCAATCCCTGTGCCAGCAATATTTTGACCATGCAACCGCTTGAATGCCACGAAGATCTTTGCATGGTATTCCGGGGCGATCCCAATGCCGTTGTCGCTAACGGCGAACCGCAGCCAGCCATCGCTCCGCTCGAAAGAAACGTGAATTTCGGGCGTCCTGTCGCTGCGATATTTCAGAGCATTCGAGATCAGGTTCTGGAAAAGTGAGACAAAGTGGCCCTCATGCGCGCGTACGGCGGGGAGCCGGTCAGCCGTGACCACGGCTGCGGCTTCTTCGATCGCGGCTCGCAGGTTTTCAAGGACCTGGCCCAGGGTCCGGTTCAGATCGACAGGCTGGGCAACCCCGGCTGCGGGGGCGCCGATATCGGTGTACGCGAGCAGGTCGGAAAGGAGGTTTCGCATTCTTTTCGCGCTGGCGACGATATTGCGAACGTACCCCGCGGCGTCATCGCTGAGCGGAGCCTGATAGGTTCTGACCAGAAGCTGCGAATACAGCGTGATCATGCGCAGTGGTTCCTGCAGGTCGTGACTGGCGACAAAAGCGAAGCGCTCCAGATCCTCATTGGAACGGGCCAGCTTCTCGTTGGATTGCGCGAGGTCAGCATTGAGCCTGGTAAGTTGATCCCGCGCATCGCGCGATTCTTCCAGCGCCCTCTCGCGCTCGAAGAGCGCGTCCATCAGTTCGAGATCGCGGGTCTGAATCCGCGCGAGCATTCCATTGAAAGCGTCGACCAGAACCCCCAGTTCATCGCCGGACAATTTTGCAGCCCGGATTCCATAGTCGCCCGTCGTCGATACCGCTTTCGTGGCCCGCACCAGTTGGGCGACCGGCGTCGCGATGATGGCGCGCAGGCGTGAGGACAAGAGAAAGGCGATCAGGCTGGAGGCGAGAAGCACCAGGAACACGGTCATGCCATAAAGCCGAACTCGCTCGCCGATTTCGCCCAGATCGTACCGCAGGGTCAAAGCGCCAACGCGGCGACCCTCCAGGAGGACAGGACGCGAAAGCATCAACTCATCATGGCTGAATCGAATTTCGTCCCGGGTGTTCGAAGCGGGGCACTGTTCTCCGGATCCCGGACGGACATACCTGGCCAGGACAGTTCCGTTGTTCCGATAAATACAAGCGACCACAAGATGGGGCCTCGCCCGAAGAGCGTGGAGCACTTCGGAAGCCGCCCGGGGGTCCTCGAAGGCAAGCGCGGCGGTGCTGTTGTCGGCCGTGATTTGCGCGAGCGCCGTGAGGTCACGCTCGAGGGAAGAGCGGAACAGAATGGAATCGGAAATAATGATGCCAGCGCCCGCCAGCAGCAGTGCCGCAGCGGCCGTCACCATCGTGATGCCCATCAGTTTTCGCCCGATGGGTACGTCGCGAACGTATCTCGCAAACACGGACGGCGCGTTCCAGGTGAAGGTCATCGGATGGACCTCGCGACATTGAGCAGTCGCGAACTGAGTTGCAGTCCGGCTTTGTGCGCGGCGCCCTGATCGATATTGAAGCGGACCCGGCGGTTCTCCAGCACGAAGGCGATCATGCCGCCTTCATCGAGAAAGCTGTCCCCTTCTCCCACGGTGAGAACACCTGGCCCCACGGCGGCCAGAATCGCCCGGACGTTCTTCTCCTGTCTGGCGACGTAGAGAATGGCGCACGAGCCATTCGCTTCGCCGTGTGTCCGATGAACTAAAATCTTCCGGCCGTTGACCGTCTCGCCATCCACGAGCTGATCCAGCGTGGGGCCAAACGGATCTTCTCCATCCACGCAGATTACGAATGGAGAACCGGTGCTGGTGACTTCGGCTTTTGGCCACTCGATAAACCGGGTGAAATTGAGAAGAAATGCGGCTCTGACCTGGTATTCGAGCGGCGGCGGCTCCGCGGCGCGCAGTCCCACAGCCGACAGTGGAAACAGCAGGGATATCAGAAGCCAGAGACAGGCCAGAATCCGGTTGCGCGGGTGGGTCAGTGCGTCCACGTCAGTTTAACGTAGCCGCTTCGAATGATACCCACCGTTGTGGAGGGATCCCCATAAGCTTCAACATGGGATGGCTGAAGAAGGTTCTGGCCTACCAGCGCGAGTTCGAACTCGGGCCGAACGCGCCACGCGAAGCGAACGTCGCCCGTCGAATAGGCTCGAACGTTCTCGCCTGGAACGCCGGTGGGATCGGGAAGGGCACTCACATAACGGTAGCGAAGATCGAACTGCACGGTTTTCAAAACGTCGAAACCGGATTGAACCGTGACCTCATGCCTCGGGCTGGAGCCCTCAATGACAGGGGCCGTTCCGACCTCCGGGGCTCCCGCGACAGTTCGGAGGTGCATATTCAGCAATGAGTAGGACGCCCGCAACCGCCAAAAAGTATAGGGACGCCATTCTGGGGCAATCTCGAAGCCCTCGGTTCTTCCATAGAGACTATTCCGGAACTGTGCAGGAAGGAGCAGGTGCGCCGGCGCGGGAATGGCTTCGGGGAACACCGATCCGGCAACCTCCTCGCTGAACAAATTATGGTAGTGATTCAGGAACGACGCGAAATCGACATACAGGTTCTTCTGGAACAGGCGCCGGTACCCCAGTTCATACCCGTTAAGTTGTTCCGGCGCGAATGAAGTGTTGGCGTTGAAGCGCGCAAAGAACGGGACGCCGGCTGGCGTTGCGCCCAGATAGCCCGAAAGGAAAAAATTCTCTTCCGCATCGGACGGCGTTCGAACCGCATGGGTGTATGCGGCCCAGAAGGTGTGACGGTCGGATGGCGTCCAGAGAATTCGGGCGCTGGGTTCTAACTCGAGGCCGGTAAAGTTGGTCCTCAGGAACTTCGTTCCGAGGATCAGAGAAAGCCGGTTTTGAACGATCCCGATCTCATCCTGCAGAAACGCCGTGAGCAGCCAGTCGGTTCGCTTGAATGGAACGAATTCCAGACCCGATACGACAACGGGATTTTCGATGCTGATGACACGGGCGCCAAGGCCCCAGGATATCTGCTGTCTGCCGGGCACGCGAAAACGCTGCAGGAAATCGGCATCGAACGTATTCCGGATATCCGCGACATTGGGCTCGCGACGATCCGTCCGATCATAGTAAATCTGCGCCTGCGTATTGCCGCCGTTCGCATTGGTGCGGTTCCAGCGGGCGAGAACGTTGCCGCCGGAAAGGTCCGCGTTTCCATCGATAATCCGGCTGAACGGCGCCGTGTAACTGGCGGCACTCACGCGCTCGCCTGCCTTTTCGGCGTAAATATCTCCCTGCAGGGTAAAAGTGTCGCGCTGATTGCGGTCCCAGTCCAGCCGGAATCCCCCCTGCGCGGCTCTCCAGTCATCGAAATTCTGTTGATCGGGATGATCTTCCGGTCCCCGCGTAAAGCCTTTGGCGTAGAACCGGTAGTTCAGATTTCTTCCGTTCCCGCCGCCGTAGCGAACGGCCGCATTACCCTGTTCCTCGTTGCCGCTGAGTACCGCAACGCGTACTCCGTTGGTGTCTTTGCTCGACTTTGTAATTACATTGATGACGCCGTTGACCGCGTTCGGTCCCCAGATTGTGCCACCAGGACCCCGGATGACCTCGATCCGGTCAATATCATCCATGAACGTGTCCTGCACTTCCCAGTAGGTTCCGGCAAAAAGAGAGGTGTAAACAGTTCGTCCGTCGATGAGGACGAGAACGGACCGGGACAGACGGCTCCCGAAGCCGCGGATTCCGATGGACCACTTATTGCCATCGATACGTGCGACTTCAACGCCCGGCGCGCCGCGCAGCGCCTCGGGGATGGACGTGGCGCCGGATCGCCGGATATCTTCGCCTGTAATGACGTAAATCGCCACGGGTGCCCGCATCGCGGGCTGTGGTTCTTTGGACGGAGTAGTCACTTCCATCGCCGAAAGCTGCTCCAGACTCAGCAACTTGAGAGTCGCCGGATCGGTGTGTCCGGGATCCGGTTGCGGGGTCGCGTGGGACACGAGGAACAAGAGGAGCAGCAGAGCCCCGGAACGGGTAGGCGGCATGAATTTCAGGATGCGACCTGGAAAGCGTCCGCTCTCCCGCGGGGATTGAGCACCCCGGCCACTTCGGCGGCAAGGCGCGTGGAGGAGAATGGTTTCTGGAGGAAGGATGAAATCCGGAGGCCTTCGAATTCGCGGGTGACTTCTTTTTCACTGTAGCCGCTGAATACAATTACCGGTATTGACCTGCCCGTGGCGCGGACTCGTTCAAGAACCTGCCTCCCGTTCATGCCCGGCATTCCGAGATCGAGCAGGATAAGCTGAATCTCGCTGCCTTTCTCCTCCAGGCACTGCAACCCCTGCTGCCCGTCCTCCGCGAGGAGCACCGAACAACCCGCGCTCTCAAGAGCTGTCTGGCAGACTTGCCGCACAATGGCCTCGTCATCGATGACCAGGACCGTTGCGGTATTCGGTGAGATGCGTCCGGGCGTCGCGGCCCCTTCAGACTGCGCTGGTATCTGGCTGGCGGGAACCCGAAAGGATACGCGAAATGTACTTCCTTTTCCCGGAGAACTGGTGACGTTGATCGATGCTCCGGAACTGCGCAGGATGCCCTGCACGGCGGCCAGTCCTAATCCGCGGCCCGTGAACTTGGTTGTAAAGAAAGGATCGAAGATGCGGGACTGCGTTTCAGGATCCATTCCGCGACCCGTGTCCCGTACCTCCAGAACCACGGCGCCGCTCCTCTCGGTCCCGGTCTCGGCAAATGTCCTCACGAAGACGACCCCCGTCTGATTCTGCGGAATTGCCTCCACCGCGTTCAGCACCAGATTCATCACAACCTGCTGTACCTGTCCGGAGTCGGTTTCGATACGGGGCAGGTCTGCCGCTGTTTGAATGTTCAACTGCACGTTGTTCGGAATGGACGGCCGCACGAGATCGCAGGTCTGTTCGACACTCGCGGAAAGATCAACCTGCTGGATGAAGAATGCGCCTTTACCGGCGTAGGCGAGCAACTGCCGGGTCAGGTGCGCCGCCCGTTCTCCCGAGCTGACGATGTTGCGAAGAATGGGTTGGGTGGAATGAGTTGCAGGCAGAACATCGGAAACATAGCTGGCGCCACCGAGTATGCCGACGAGCAGGTTATTGAAATCGTGCGCGATACCCCCGGCGAGCAGACCGATGCTGTCCCATTTCTGGCGCTGCGCCATTGCCTGTTCGGCGCGTTTCTGGTCTTCAATATCCGTGCATGTCGCCAGCCATTCCGCATCAAGCGCGTCGTCCAGCCGAACCGCGCGTACGAGATGCCATCGAAACTGCCGGTCGGCTGCGCGCAGCAGCCTGACTTCGATGTCGAACCCCGATCGGGATGCGGCGCACTCGCGCCAGTTGCGCCACCAGCGGTCGCGATCTTCCGGCTGGAGTATGGCATTCCATTCAAATTCACCGGAGTTCGCGATACCATCGCCGACGTATTCCCACCACTGGCGATTGCCAAACAATAACCTGCATTCGGCGTCCGCCGTCCAGACAAGCTGCGGCAAAGCCTTCATCAGAGAACGGTGAAGATGCTCGCTCCGCGCGAGTTCCAGGCGATTCGCTTCAAGTTCTTTCTCGAGGCGGTGCTTGTCGATCGCGTTATAAATGGAGTGCTCGAGAACAGTCTCCATGTTCTCGCTCTTGGGAAGGTAGTCCGTCGCGCCGGCATTGACGGCCCGAACCGCGATGCGTTCGTCGGCGATGCCCGTCAGCATGACAAGCGCGCATGGAATCTCTCCGCTGGATTCGCGGAGCCGGTCGATAAATTCGAGTCCGGTCATATCGGGGAGGGTGAAATCCAGCAGAATGCAGTCCGGACCCCAC
>DASZUZ010000010.1:0-6376 GCA_035547415.1 Bryobacteraceae bacterium
GATCGAAACGGACCCGCACGCGATTCCGTTTCGGAGCCCAGACGCGAAATTCGACCTCATTGCCAATCAATTCTGCTCCGACGGGGAGACGGCGTGCGCGCGTGGCAGTCAACACCCCCGAGCGGAGCTATTCCGGGAACGGCTTTGTAATCGGGAGGGTTCGATAATGAACGGCGTCAAGGGAATACATGAGAGCGACGTACATCTCAATACCGTCGGCGTTTATATTCTTCGGAATCGATCTTCGCTTCGGGAACAGGTTGGCAAGTCGGGAGTGGCTACACTGATTTCTGATGGCCGGGCTGTGCGATACCTGCATCCACCGGAAGGAAATCCGAAACGATCGCGGCAGCGTGTTCATTATGTGCCTGCGCGGATTAACCGATCCTGCTTATCGGAAATATCCGCCATTGCCGGTGCTGCGATGTGCGGGCTTCGGGAAGCACCCGCAGGCTGCCGGCGGGGCATCGCCTTCGCTCCCGCGCCCCTAATCGTCTCGCCGGTGTACCAGAGCGTGCTGGCGGTCCGCGAGAGGCGCAACCAGCCGGATTGTATGCTCGCGTGTATGCGGGTCGAATCGATAAAAGATGACCGCATCTTCCGCGCGTTCCAGTTCCGGGTTGTCGACTCTGACCTCCCCATTGGAAGTCAGGTGAACCTCCGTGTTCACCATCAGTGGAATTCGCGTCCAGTCCCGCTCGTTCGCCATGGAACCTCCGGGGACATTATCGCCATCTTTCGCGGTTGCTGGCTTCGGTGCATTGCCGGACCGATGCGCGCACGTCAGAGAATCAGCACCTCTTGAGCCAGGAAGTGAATCTGAATGAGCGGGACATAACCAAAGCCGAGACGTCCCGCGGCAGGCCCGCCCAACACTTATTCCTCGCGATTCGAAGGCGCAGGAATGGTGTTCCCGCGAACTTCGAACCGGTGTACGAGAAGAACAGCTTAGTCCCCGTTGTCGACCTGCGGCGATGGTGAAATTTGCCGCATGATCTCTGTCACCATCGTCTTGTAATCGGTCCGATGGTTATACGTCATCAGCTTCTGTTCCAGATTCTTCCCCCGGTATGCTCTGCCGAAGGAAAGAGCCTCCGCAACATGGTGGATAGCTTCGCTGATGCTGTCGAACGTCGTTTTACCGTTGGCCCAACCGAAAAGGTTGTTGCCTCTGGCGTGCTTGCCACCGCCGGATTCCACGAACGAGAGACTGGGCAGTAAACGCCAGTCGAGCCCGTGAGTATCGGCTTCCTTCACGAAGAGCCCGGCGTACTTCTCCGCCGGACAATGGTTTTCTCTGAAAAACCTGCGGAGGAGGGCCTCCCGCAGGTCGAACTTTTTGCGAATCTTCGTCACGTCCTGCTCGCCCTGGGCCGTAGCGGCCGCGATTCCGAGGACTCCCGCGAAGATCATCAATCCCGATGGCAAAAAGCGCTTCATTCGATGTCGTTCTCCTTTTTATGAATTCGAAGGTCGACGGCTCTCGATGGAGCGGCCGAATTGGATTCGGTTACGATTTGGTTATTGAGCGGGCATACAAAAAATTGTAACAAAGCTCGTTTTCGCCTCCGCACTTTGGAAGCGGCGCTACTGTACTGTTCGATGCGTGGACATGGGATTGCAAGACTACTGACCAGTGGGTCGTCGCTCCGCTAATGCGCCTTTCAAAACTACTGCCCTTCACGCTTGCCACCGCCTTTTGCTTGCATCTGCAGGCCCAGAATCCGCCCGATCTGCCTTTTGAACCGGATGCCACTTCCGCGGCCAGTACTCGCGCTGGACAGATCGAAGCCGCGCGGAAGGCGAAGGCCGCGTCCATTCCACCGGTCAAGCCTCACGTTGTGATGGAGAAAGGCGAATCCGCGGTTACGAAGGGTTTCAACATCTGGAACTTCACCCAGGTCGGGACACATGGTCTCTCGCTCAAACTCGGCGGTCTCGCCATCGGATCCGGGTTGGGGTTCGGGCCTGAATACGTCCTGAAACGCGGCGAACTCTACAATCCCCGGCTGGTGTGGGACAGCTATGCCATCGGTTCATTCCAGGGTTACTACCGTTTGCAAAGCGCGCTGGAGTTCCCTCGGTTGCTGCGCGATCGCGGTTTTTTCTCGATTACGGCGCTCCGTTTTGACTATCCGCGGCTGGCCTACTATGGGCCGGGACCCGATTCGCGGATCACCGGTTACAGCGACTACCGCATGCAGGACAACGATCTCGAAATCCGTGGAGGCTTCCGACCGTGGAATAAAAGCTTCCGGGTTGGTCTCGTGGGCGGATTCCAAGGGGTTACGATTGGCCCGGGAACACGCCCCGGCTATGCTCATACGGACGAACTCTATCCAGTCACCCAGGCGAGAGGTGACGATCGCGCAGCCACCTTTCTGTCCGGTGGATTCTTCCTTCAGTTCGATACCCGCGATAGTTCCGGCGATCCGCACGCGGGAACGTATCTGTTTGCCCAGTTCCAGAACGTGAACGGAAGCCGCCGCAGTCTGGGGGGCTTCAACCAGTACGATTTCGATGCCCAGCACTACTTCCATTACTGGAATAAACGGCGCGTGATCGCGACGCGCATCAAAGCAACATTAACGACGCCGCACCCGGGCACTTTCGTCCCTTTCTATCTGGAACCCCGACTCGGCGGTTCGGACGACCTGCGCGGCTTCCGCCCCTATCGTTTTTACGACCAGAACGCAGTGGTTGCCACGGCTGAGTACCGGTGGACCGCGGTGGAGGCTCTCGACATGGCGTTATTCGCCGACGCCGGGAAGGTCTATCACGATTCCGATACGCTTTCGCTCTCGCATTTTCAGTCCGACATCGGCGTCGGGTTTCGCTTCAAGTCTCGCGACAGCGTGCCGGTTCGGCTGGATATCGGCGTCAGCCGGGAAGGAGTGCAGATTTGGCTGAACTTCTACAACGTGTTCTAGGCACGGAAATGAGATTGATTCGAATATACGGACTCATCCTTTTATTTGCCACGCCGGCGCCGGGCGCGCGGAAGTTTTATCCGGACGATCCCATCGTCAAAGAGCCAAAGCCACTACCGGTCGGTAAACTGCGATCCGGCAAACTCAGCGACGCGGGCGACTTCATTCATAACACCTTTCATGAGCCTGGCCAGAAGCAGTCGCGGGTCGAGCCCACGCCGTCGCTCGATGTCAATACGATCGATGAGGTTCCGGACAGCGGATGGTATACCAACCGGCACTATTTCAAGCCGATGACGATTGAGCAGTTAGTCCGGGGCGCCGACGGATCGAAGCCACCGGCGATGGACGAACCGTGGACGATTTATCAGGCCAAACTCGAAGGCGTGACGCCGGGTTTCCGGATCAAAGACTCGACCGGCGAGCGCTACGTCATCAAATTCGATCCGATCGAAAATAATGAGATGGCGACAGGCGCCGACGTCGTCGGCTCGAAGTTCTTTTTCGCGCTGGGCTACAACGTGCCCGATAATTACCCGGTCCGCTTCCGCCGCGAGCAGTTACGCCTCGGTGAAAACATTCAGTTCAACCGGGAAGGACACATGACGATTATGCAGCCGGCCGATCTCGATCATCTGCTTTCGAAAGCGCCCCGCTATCCGGACGGCAGTTATCGGGCGCTGGCCAGCCGCTTCATCCCGGGAGACGTCCTGGGCCCCTTCCAGTACTACGACACCCGCAAGGACGACCCGAACGATACCGTCCCCCATGAAAGGCTCCGGGTTTTGCGCGGGCTGTATGTGTTTTGTTCCTGGCTCGACCACACCGATTCGCGCGCCATCAATACGCTCGACGCCATACAGGAGATTGACGGCGTGCGCGCCGTCCGTCACTACCTGATCGACTTCGGTGCCGCGCTCGGAAGCGACAGCCTGGTACCCAAGGCGGCCTGGCAGGGACATGTTTATACGATCGATTTCCGGTGGGGTCTCATGGAAATGATGACTCTGGGGCTGCACTCGGCCGATTGGGAGCGGATGCGCTACCGCGATCTGCCGGCCGTGGGAAAGTATGACGCCGCAACCTTTGAGCCCGATCGATGGAAGCCGAGTTACCCGAATCCGGCATTCGACAATCGGACGGCCGCCGATTGCTTCTGGGCGGCAAAGCAAATCACGGCGTTTACCGATGACGAGATCCGGGCGACGGTCGCGGCGGGCAAGTACACGAATCCGGAAACCATCGACGAGATTACGCGTGTGCTCATCGAGCGGCGAGACAAGATCGGCAAATACTACTTTGCCCAGGTGCTCCCGCTCGACCGGTTCATCGTGGCCGACGGCCAGTTGACCTTCTGCGATCTGGGCGGTTCAGGGCGCTACACGATCTCCTGGTCGCATTTCAATAACGAAACGCGCGCCAAAACGCGAATTCCGGGGGAGACGTCATTCCGGATTCCGCGTTCGGACAACTACCTGGCCGCCGAATTGAGCGACGGTACTCACCGGGCTACTGTCTATTTGCGCCTGGGCAAAGTCGTGGGCGTTGACCGATGACCCTTCGGGGAGGCAGCGTCTTTCTTGCGCTGCTGACTTCGCTTTCGGCGCAGACGTTCCATAACTACGTCGGCCAGGCCGGGCCGCGCAGCGTCCTGCTGGCGTGGGGCGTCACGGGAGGGGCGGGGAACACCATCGGGCTGGATTCCGTGCCGCTCGGAAAGGCAACCGTACGAATTGCCAATCGGACCATCCCGGCGAGCCATAACTGGGTGTCAGTCGACGGTCTTTCGCCGGATACGACCTATCCCTATGAGATCGATATCGACGGGAGTCGCCGCGGTGGCGGGCAAGTCCGGACCTGGCCGGAGGAAGCGATCCGTCTGTGCTTCTTTGTTCTCGGCGATTTCGGTAACGCATCCTCGGGTCAATACCGGGTCGCGCAACGAATGACGCAGGAATTCCGAAGCCACCAGGACACTGGCTGTCCGATTCGTTTTGTGCTCACGGTGGGCGACAACATCTATGGCAACGCGAATCTGGGTGCTGTCGAGCTTCGGTCCGGCGACCATGATTCCGACTGGGATTCGACGTTCTTCCGTCCGTACCGGGAAATCCTGCAGCAGATTCCATTTCTGCCGACGTTAGGGAACCACGATGGCAACGGAAGCGAGAACCGGGCAGACCTGTTTGTCTATCTGGACAACTTCTTCTTCCCCGGCAACCATCCAGCCCGCTGGTACACGTTCACCTACGGCGGACTCGCCCAGTTCTTTGCGCTCGATTCGACTACGAATTCCGAAATCGGACCGCCCGCGCCGGCTTATGACCCGGCGGGAGCGGAGTCGAAGTGGCTGCAATTGACCATGAAAGACGCGACGGCGCCGTGGAAAATCCCTTATTTTCATCATCCCGTTTATAATGCCGGCCCGCGGCATGGTGCATCTTACGACAATCTGAAGCACTGGGTGAGCCTTTTCGAGAAATCCGGCGTGAAGGTGGTGTTTTCCGGACATGAACACAACGTCCAGTTCAGCAATCCCTCGGAGACGGGCGGCATCTTATATGTAGTCAGCGGATCCGGTGGAGAACTGCGCAGGGGCGACATCCGCCCCGCGATGGAAGAGCGCCACATCGCTGCCTGGGCTCCAGCGCGCGCCTTTCTGTCGGTTGAAATCAACGGCTCGGAAATGCGCATTACGCCGGTCTCTCCCGACAATCTTCGCCCGGTCGACCCGGATGGTCATCCGGTGCGGATGCCGGTCCTACAACGACTGAAATAAGCTGCCGGCGTGGCCGGAATCGAAGAACATTCGCGAATTCAGAATCTGCGTCCCCAGCCATTCCGGGGGAAAGTGTCTCAGATTTCCCGTGATCAGAAAGTCCGCACCCGCGGATGCGGCGCATTCGAGAAATCGATTGTCGTCTTCGTCCAGAGACGCTTCCGCCCTCGTCCCGGACGGAACACGCGCGGCGCGCCGGTCGAGAGCCTCGAGCAGCGATTCAGCCCGTTCGCGCCACGCACGGAACTTGTCCCGCAGCAGCACGTCCAGGTACTCCGCCCAGACTTCCTCCGTGACGCATGCCTCCGCGCGTCCCTGAATGGCGAGTCCCACGACGCGGGCTTCCAGACCGTCCGGTTTCATGCAGGCGGAAATCAGGATGTTCGTATCCAGAACGATGCGCACGGCCATGAGTTTGCCACAATCGGTTTGATGAAAGACGACCTCGGCCGCCGGATGAAACGGGACTACGAAGATGCATTCCGCCTGTTTCTGCCGCGCCGCGCCTATGTCGTCATCCGGATCGACGGCCGCGGTTTTCACAAATTCACGGCTGGCCTGGAACGCCCGTACAGCCGGCGCCTGGCGGATGCGCTGGATCGGGCGGCATTATTTCTCTGCCAGGAGATGATCGGCTGCCGGTTCGCCTATGGGCAAAGTGACGAAT
>DASZUZ010000011.1:0-4415 GCA_035547415.1 Bryobacteraceae bacterium
CAACGTGAAATCGCTGACTCCGCCCACCATCAACTTCAACGTGTCTCCCTCGACGGTGCCCTATGGGACGAAAGTGAACCTCGCGGCCAATGCCACGGGCTCCGAATGCGGCGGTCCCGTGACCGTCCGTTACTCGGGCGATGGTGTAACCGGCAACACTTTCGATTCGAGCGCGCTGAGCTTCGACATGAGCAACCGGCTGAAGCAGCAGTCGAAGACCGTGACCATCACCGCCACCGCGACCGATCAGAAGAACCAGACCGCATCGGCTCCCGCGAACGTGACAGTCACGCTCCAGGCGCAGGCTCGCCGTCTCGATGACATCGTCTTCCCGCAGAACAGCGCGCGCGTGAACAACTGCGCCAAGCGGTTGCTGCTCGAAGAACTCACCCCCATGCTTCGCTCCGATCCGGACGCGAAAGTGATCCTCATCGGCCATCGCGATACAACCGAAAGGGGCAAAGCGGCGGCGAAGCTGGACGAGGCTCGTGTCGTCAATGCGGCCGCAGTTCTCAGCGCGGGCAAAGGCATCTGCCCCTCGCTCGATCTGAGCCGCATTAAAGTCAACACCGTCGGTACGGAACAGTCGTCCGAAACCCGTCCGGCGCTCTGCGGCTCTTCCACCAACGTGAGAGAGCGGGGCGGCCAGGCGATCCGGGCCAACGACAAGCGCGCGCAGTATCGTCGCGTCGAAATCTGGATCGTTCCGGGCGGCGCCGATATGCCGGCGGGCGTCAGCGGACTGAAGGATGCTCCCGCAAAGGACATCCAGGCCAAGGGCTGCCCGCGTTAAGCAGCAGACAGGCGGTACGGAAGAGGGGGCAGGCCGGCAACGGTCTGCCCCCTCTTCTTTTGTGGAAGACATGGATGCAATACTGAAAGTTGAGCCTCACTTCTCTCGATAAAAGCAAAATCAAAATTCTGCTTCTGGAAGGGATCGATCCCGGCGCACAGGAACTCTTCCGGGCGGACGGTTACAGCGAAATCGAATACCATAAGAAGCCTTTGCCCGAAGAAAAGTTGCTCGAGTCGATTCGGGACGCTTACTTTGTCGGCATCCGCTCGGCGACGCACCTGACCGAAAAGGTGTTCGAAAACGCGCCGAAGCTCGTCGGCGTGGGCTGCTTCTGCATTGGCACCAATCAGGTAAACCTGAAAGCCGCTCAGGACCGCGGCATCCCCGTATTCAACGCGCCGTTCTCAAACACGCGCAGCGTCGCGGAACTCGTCATCGCCGAGACGGTCATGCTGATGCGCGGCATTCCGTGGAGAAATGCCTCCACGCATCGCGGCGAGTGGGCCAAGACAGCGGCGGGATCTCACGAGGTGCGCGGCAAGACGCTGGGCATTATCGGCTACGGTCACATCGGGACGCAGGTCGGCGTGCTCGCGGAGTCGATGGGCCTCAACGTGATTTACTACGACATCGAATCCAAGCTGGCGCTCGGCAACGCGCGCCCGGTAAATTCGCTGGGCGAATTACTCGGGAACTCCGATGTTGTGACGCTGCATGTGCCGGAGACGCCGCAAACTCGCAACATGATCGGCGCGGCGGAACTCGCGCGCATGAAACGCGGCGGCAGGCTGATCAACGCCGCCCGCGGCACGGTAATCGACATTCCCGCGCTGGTGGAAGCCCTCGATTCCGGGCACGTCGGCGCGGCCGCTCTCGATGTATTTCCTGCTGAACCGAAGGGCGGCGATCCGTTCGTCTCGCCCCTGCGCGGTCGCGACAACGTGCTGCTCACTCCGCACATCGGCGGCAGCACGGAGGAGGCGCAGAAGAGCATTGGCCGCGAAGTCGCCGAAAAGCTGATCAAGTACAGCAATAACGGCTCAACCCTGGCCGCGGTGAACTTCCCGGAGGTATCGCTTCCGGAACACGCGGGCCATCACAGGCTGCTGCATATCCATCGCAATCAGCCGGGCGTACTTTCGCGCATCAATACGATTTTTTCGGAAGAACACATCAACGTCGCTGCACAGTATCTCCAGACCAACCCGGCCATCGGATATGTGGTAATCGACATTGAAACAGGACAGCGCGAGGAGACGCTGAACCTGAAACGCCGCCTCGACGGAGTCGCCGGAACGATCCGCACGCGAATCCTTTACTGAGCGCAACAGGCCTGAAGGAAAAGGGGGGCAGATTCGATCTGCCCCCCTTTTTTGTTATTCGTCGGTGACGCAGCCCTCGCTGGCGCTCTTCACCAGGCGTATGTATTTCGCCAGCGTCCCGCGCTGCGCCTTGTAAGGCGGCATGGTCCAGCCCTTCCGGCGGGCTGCCATTTCGTCATCCGAAATTTCAACCGAAAGCTGGTTCTTCTCCGCGTCGATCGTAACCACGTCGCCGTTGCGCACGAGCGCGATCGGTCCACCCTCCTGCGCCTCGGGAGTCACATGCCCTACGATGAAGCCGTGCGAACCGCCGGAGAAGCGGCCGTCGGTCAGCAAGGCCACGTCTTTGCCCAGACCGGCGCCCATGATCGCCGACGTTGGCGTGAGCATCTCGGGCATACCCGGTCCACCCTTCGGACCTTCGTACCGGATCACCACTACATCGCCCTTGCCGATCTCCTTCCGCTCGAGCGCGTGCAGGATGTCTTCCTCGCAGTCGAACACCCGCGCCGGACCGGAGAAGCGCAGCCCTTCCTTCCCCGTGATCTTCGCCACGGCCCCCTCGGGCGCGAGGTTTCCTTTGAGGATCTGGATGTGACCCGTCGGCTTGATCGGATTATCCAGCGAATGAACGATTTCCTGCCCCGGCGTCAACCCGGGAAGTTCCTGCAGATTTTCGCGAATCGTCTTGCCAGTGACTGTCATGCAGTCGCCGTCGATCAACCCGGCTTCCAGCAGCATCTTCATCACCGCCGGAATCCCGCCGACCTGATGCAGATCCTCCATGACATACTTTCCGCTCGGCTTGAAGTCCGCCAGCAGCGGTACGCGATTGCTCACTGATTGAAAATCGTCCAGCGTAAGCGTCACGCCGACCGAACGCGCGATCGCGAGCAGATGCAGAACCGCGTTGGTCGATCCACCCAGAACCGTGACGACCACCATCGCGTTCTCAAATGCCTGGCGCGTCATAATGTCGCGCGGCTTCAGATCCAGTTCGAGAAGTTTCCGGACCGCGACGCCCGCACGAACGCATTCGCCGAGTTTCTGCGGATCTTCAGCCGGCGTCGACGAACTGTAAGGCAGCGACATTCCGAGCGTCTCGATGGCCGCGGCCATGGTGTTTGCCGTATACATCCCGCCGCATGCTCCCGCGCCGGGACAGGAATGCCGGACAATGCATTCGCGCTCTTCGTTGTCGATGCGCCCTGACAGGAACTCGCCGTAGCTCTGGAAAGCAGAGACGACGTCCAGTTTCTTGTGATCGTAATGCCCTGCCCGAATAGTTCCCCCGTAGACCATCAGGGACGGGCGGTTCAGGCGGCCCATCGCGATCATGCACCCCGGCATATTCTTATCGCAGCCGGGAATTGTCACGAGTCCGTCGTACCACTGGCCGCCCATGACCGTTTCAATGGAATCGGCGATCAGATCGCGGGACTGCAGCGAAAAGCTCATGCCTTCCGTACCCATCGAGATGCCGTCGCTGACCCCGACGGTATTGAAGCGCATCCCGACCATCCCGGCCGATTTCACGCCTTCTTTGACCTTTTCCGACAGGTGCAGAAGATGCTGGTTGCAAGGATTGCCTTCGTACCAGACGCTCGCGATGCCGACTTGCGCCTTCTGCATGTCGCTTTCGACAAGGCCCGTGGCATAAAGCATGGCCTGGGACGCTCCCTGGGCGGGGGGCTGCGTAATACGCGCGCTGTACCGGTTCAATTGCTGACTCATGGATAAAAAGGGTTCCGTTTGAGTATAACGACTGCGCCCATTTCTCCTGAGAATATTCCTTACCCGCCGGCACTGCTTCCGAGACGTGCACGAATACGACACGGCGCTGAAGAGCGTACTGAGAAAGACCGGCGACACCGTCCTGCGCGACCTTACCGGCTTCGCGATCGAGCGATGGCACAGCGTAGAACTGCAGGACGTCAGAAGGCGCAACGTGGACCTGCTCGGCGAAGCCGCGGGCGGACAACTGATCCACATCGAACTGCAAAGCCGGAACGACGCCGACATGGCGATCCGCATGGCCGAGTATGCTCTCATGATCTTCCGTGGCTTCCGGCGGTTCCCCGAACAGGTTGTCCTTTATGTCGGCGAGCCGCCGCTCCGCATGGAGGATCGCATCGCGGGAACGCGGGTCAGTTTCGCCTGCCGCATGGTGGACATCCGCGAACTGGATGGCGAGCGTTTGCTCGAAAGCCCGCGGCTGGAGGACAATGTAATCGCGATCCTGGCGAAGCTGAACGACCAGCGATCGGCCGTTCGCCGCATTCTGGGGCGGATCGCGG
>DASZUZ010000012.1:0-5661 GCA_035547415.1 Bryobacteraceae bacterium
CCAGAGCTTCCTCCCCGTCCGACGCCAGCAGCACGGTGTAACCCGCGCGCGTCAACACGACGTTGATCAGATTTCTCACCAGGACGTCATCGTCAGCAACGAGTACTACCAATGGTCCTTTCATACCAGGCTGAAACGCAAAAACCTCGCCAGGGTAAATCCTCAAACTCCTGGTCTGACCACTCCGTGCGCCTGTTCACAATACACGGGATTTGTTCCAAGGGCGGGCTGTTGCGTTCGAGCAGTCCGGAGCACTGGCGGCGTTAAGGCGTCCTTCACGGAAACAGGGGCGCGCCCCTTAAAATGGAGGTTAGTGACCCCCGAAAAATTTCGCATCGGGCTGGTCCAGATGGCTTCCGGTGAGAATCCGCAGGACAATCTGGACCGTGCCGTGGAAAAAATCCGTGAAGCCGCCGCCAGGGGCGCGCAGATCGTCTGCCTTCAGGAACTCTTCCGTTCGCAGTATTTCTGCCGGGAAGAGGATGCCCGTCTGTTCGATCTTGCCGAGTCAATCCCCGGTCCGTCAACGGACCGGCTTTGTCCGCTCGCGGCCGAACTCGGTGTTGTTATTGTGGCTTCGCTTTTCGAAAAACGCGCTGTCGGGCTGTACCACAATACAGCGGTGGTGATCGACGCCGACGGAACCCTGCTCGGCCTTTACCGGAAAATGCACATCCCCGACGATCCGCTCTTTTTCGAGAAATTCTATTTCACGCCTGGCGACCTGGGCTTCCGGTCCTTCGATACGAAGTTCGGCCGCATCGCCACTCTGGTGTGCTGGGATCAGTGGTATCCGGAAGCGGCGCGCCTTGCGTCTCTCACCGGCGCGAATATTCTGTTCTATCCCACCGCAATCGGCTGGCATCCCTCGGAGAAGGCGGAGTACGGCGAAGCGCAGCACGACGCCTGGCGCACCGCGCAGCGCGCGCACGCGATTGCGAACGGTATCTATGTCGCGGCGGTGAATCGCGTGGGCTTCGAAGGTCCCGCCGACCGCGGCCTCGAATTCTGGGGCGCATCGTTCGTGAGCGATCCGTTTGGCCGCGTGATCGCCGAGGCCTCGCACGATAAAGAAGAAATTCTGATCGTTGAGTGCGACGTGAAGAAGATGGAGGAAGTGCGGCGTAACTGGCCTTTTCTGCGCGACCGCCGCATTGACGCGTACTCGCCCATTACTAACCGGTTCCTCTCGTGAGCACGCCTCGTTCGCTGGGTTTCCGCATGCCTGCGGAATGGGAACCGCACGAAGCGACCTGGATCGCGTGGCCGCACAATCACGAGGACTGGCCCGGCCGATTTGAGCCGATCCCCTGGGTTTACGGCGAAATCGTACGCAAGCTCAGCCGCATGGAACGTGTTCGCATTCTCGTTCAGAACGAGGACGTTGAGTGCTCTGCCCGCCGTGTTCTGGCGTCCGGCGGCGCCGACATGAAGGCGGTCGAGTTCCACCGGCAGCCGACTGACCGCGTCTGGACCCGTGATTACGGCCCGACATTCGTGACGAACCTGGCGGGCGCCGTCGGGGCGGTGAAGTGGCGTTTCAACGGCTGGGCGAAATACGAGAACCATGTTCGCGACGAGAAGGCGGGCTGCGTCATTCCCGATCTCGCCGGGGTGCATGCCTGGCAGCAGGATTGCGTGCTCGAGGGCGGCAGCATCGACGTGAACGGGGCCGGCATGCTGCTTACCACCGAAGAGTGCCTGCTGAGCCCCATTCAGGCGCGCAATCCCAATCTGACACGGGACCAGCTCGAAGGGATTCTCAGCGACTATCTGGGTGTCGATCGCGTCCTGTGGCTGCGTAACGGCGTCGCAGGCGACGATACGCACGGGCATGTGGATGACCTGGCGAGATTCACGTCGCCGGATTCGGTGGTCATCGTTTCGGAGCAGGATCCGTCCGATGCGAACTACGAACCGCTGCGGGAGAACCGCGAGATCCTGCGCCAATATCCGGTGCGCGTGCGCGAATTGCCGATGCCCGCCCCGCTTTGGTTCGAAGGCCAGCGGCTCCCCGCGAGCTATGCGAATTTCTATATCGCCAATCGCACCGTGCTGGTTCCCGTTTTTAACGATCCGAACGATCGCCTCGCGCTGAACGTGCTGGCCGAATGCTTCCCGGACCGGCAGGTGATCGGAATCAACTGCGTCGAACTGGTCTGGGGGCTTGGAACCCTGCACTGCATGACGCAGCAGCAGCCGGCGGGAAGACCTGCTATTGCGTAATCGTGAGATTCGCCGGAGCGCTCGGTAATCCTCCTACCGACACGACGACTGTCTGGTCGCCCAGAGGAGCCGTCGAAGGAATCGTGATGTTGATCTGGGTCAGCCCGATGGCCCATGCAGGTATTCCGACGTAAGTGGTCGCGGCAGGAACGCCGCCCGCCGTCACGGAGACGCTTTGCGTGGGCACCGGTGTCGTCCCGGTTGCCGGCAGGTCTCCCGGTGCGGGCGCCGGCGAGACTGCGCCCTGGCCCGTCACGTATAGTGCGATGGTCTGACCGCGAGCCGCAGTCGCATATCCCACGGGTACTTGTGTCAGGTCCATTGAGCTTTTGCTTTGCGTAAAGATGCCGGGTGCGGCCGAGGATACCGCGAACGTACTCGTTGCCGTCTGTCCGTTACATGTCAGGCTCAGGGTGGCCACCGTGCCCGGCGATATGGAGTAGGGGATCTGCAGATTGATCTGCCCCTGCGAGACGTAATACAGGGGCGCGGGAACGCCGTTGATAGTCGCCGCAACACCGCCCAGGGTCGTGGGCAACGGAATGCTCGATGCCGCCGCCGTGGTTGCCGCGAGTTGTGTCCCGAAGACCGACACGATCATGCCGGGAGCGAAAGCTTGCCGGTACGACGCCGCGCTGGTGACTCCCTGAATGGCCATCGCGCCCGGCGCCGTCACGGTCAGGCTCACGGTGGCAGCGGCTGCTCTGTACCCGGTATCTCCCTGATACTGGGCGGTGATTGAACTCAGCCCCGGAGCCAGTTGAGAACCCTGAACCGTGAGAGTTGCCGTGGCCCCGTCGCCGGATGCCTTCAGGCCCACCGCTCCGAGTATTAACCCTGCCGAACTGAATGTCACTTTGCCTGTCGGGATGGCGCCTCCGGGAGACTTGACTGTTGCCGTCAGGACGATGCTCTCCGTTCGCTGAATCGCAGTGGCGCTCGCGGCGAGAGCCACCGCCGCCGAGGTCCTCATGACAGAGCCAGTCTCACTCCACGACGTGATCAGATTGAAACCGTCGACCGAACCCAGGCCTGTTGCCTGATCGTAGCCGGGACCGGCGTTATAGCCGATGGCCGGGTTCGCGCAGCCACGCACGCGCGAAGAACAGGGCGTAACCATATTGTCGCCGGAGGTAATGTCGTGAAATGCGGCCGGCGCGGACTGCGCAAGAGCATATAGCTGGGGATTGACATTGCCGACGCCCGCGTCCTTTTGCAGCCCGTTTGCAACCAGATACTGATTCAGCAAGGCCAGCATACCCGCGAAGGTGGGCGCTGCCACGGAGGTGCCGCCGGCTGCTTGCAGGCTCGACTGAGAGTAAATCAGGAAGCCATCATGATCGGCGGAGGACGCCAGAGAAATGTCCGGGACATCTCTGGCGCTGTCATTGGGAACGCCGGGGCCGATCTGCCACGCGGGCTTGGCCGTAAAGAACGTGCTCGCGCCACCGCCTGAGGCGGAAGGGGAACCATCCAGGGCGCTGTCGTTCCAGGCGACCTCCGGAATATACGATAGAGCCGAAGCGTGGTTTGCATCGCCCGTTGCGTTCCACCAGGTTCCGCTGCCCTCGGCGAAAGTGGTTCCCCCAACGCCCGTGACTTCCGGAATGCTGGCCGGCGCATCGACCGCGAGCCCGGCGCCGGAAGCGCCGCGGGAAGTGGGGGAGTAACAGTCGGCGGCCCCGTTGTCGCCCGATGCGGCTACCCAGGTGATGCCTTGCGTGTTCGCCTGCCTGGCCCACGTCTGCAGCGCGGTGAGTTCCGCCGTTCCCGTCTGCTGTTCGCAGAGCCCATAGCTCATGCTGACCACCGGCGCGAGGTTCCGGTCGATGGCGTATTGGACCGACTGCGTTACATCATCCGAATAAACGTAGAGAATCGTCGCATTCGGCGCCACGGCGCCGGAGATTTCGATATCGAGATCCGCTTCCCCCAGATCGTCGTTCTGAATTCCGGGGTCCTTCGTGTTGGGAACGAGCGTAATCTGCGGATCGGCCGCCGGAAGATTGAAAAAGGCGCGATATTGCTGGATATCCGACAGGTTGATCTGCGTCTGTCCGACGATCGCGATCTTCTGCCCCGCGCCGGTGATCCCGGCGTTATAAAGAGGCGCGAGATCGTAAATGGTCGCGATGTCCCCTGGGGCGATGTAATGATTTCCGGTAATGCCGGAGGTATAGCGTTTTTTCGGGATCGGCCTGAAACGGAAATCGTTCAGGCCATGAATAGCGGCGATGACGCCCGCAAAGGCGGAGGGGACAGATGGCTCCGTGGCATTCGCGAAATGCGTTTCGCCGTTGACGTTATATCGATCAAGCCGGGTTGAAAAAGCATTCTGTACCTGCTCCGCGGTCCCGGAGAATGCGATGGCGTTTCGGCCGCGCGCGACAGAAACAACCGTGAGGTTCTGGCTGCGCAGCCAGGAGCCGATCTTTGCGATGTCCGCGCCCGAGAGGCCGAACCGCTCCGCGTATTGCTCGGGAGTGAGCCAGTGGTGGTAGTCCGCTGATGTCGGGTCCTGCTGCCGGGCGAGAAACTGCTCGAGGTCGGACTGCTGTGCCACGGATGGCTTCAGAACCAGCGTGACGCGATCGAGCGTACGTGCCGGATCGACGGGGCCAAGGTCGTTCGCCTCGCTCACGGCGGGATGCAGATGGCCCGTGAGCTGGACGCGTTCCGCATCGTCGACGGATCGCAGGATGCGGTTGCGCTGCGAGGCGGCCGGAAGCGCCAGAAACAGAAGCGCCGAAAGATAAATCGCTCCCGCCGCGCGCAGGCTGGCTCGAATGCCCATCGCACTCGTGACGAGTGCAAATGTCGTACGGTTTCGTTCAGACCTGTCTCGCGTCGCCAATTCATGTTCTTAACATGAGAGCGCCCGCGAACTGAAGGGGTATTTATACTTTCCGGTGCGAGTGCCCCTTTGCGCTGTCCCGCCGCGCTTTTTTCCGGGTTGCCGCCGACGACTTACCTTTTGCGGGCGGCTTCAGGTCCACGCCCGCGCGCCGAGCCTTCGAAAGGCCGATGGCGATCGCCTGTTTGCGGCTGGCGACGCCATGCTTGCCCTCTTCGACATGGTGCATTTCCTCACGAACAAACTCGCCGGCCTGGGTGGAAGCCGATTTTCCTTCTTTTTTATCTTTCCGAGCGCGTTCCAGTGTCTTTTTTTCCGGCATTATTACCTCCGTATTTTTCGGGGCAATCAGAATGCCGCGGGAATTATGCCGGGCGGCTATAATCAGAGTCTTCTTATGCTCCCCAGCATCGATACAGGCATGTTTTCTGCCGTCGCCGGCCGTGGCGCGGAACCCCAGGAAGTCCTGCGAGCCGTGCTGGACGCGCTTCCCTGGGGGCTGATTGTATTCGACGCCGACCGCCAGGTTGTCTTCGCAAATTCAGTGGCTCTCGCTTTCGGCGACGCGGAATTAATGGTAT
>DASZUZ010000013.1:0-8821 GCA_035547415.1 Bryobacteraceae bacterium
GCGCTCACGAGCGAACCCGGACGCGGCACGGAGTTCCGGGTGTACTTCCCCATCGCCGAAGCCCTCATCAAAGAGGAACCGGAGGAACGGCCGTTCCGCGCGCATGCGGGAACCGGCACGATTCTCGTGGTGGATGACGAGCCGATGGTGACGCGAACGGCGCGGCTCGCCTTGCAGAAATGCGGATATACCGTGCTGACGGCTCAGAACGGTCGCGAGGCCGTGGATCTGTTCCGCGCGCTGGCGAACGAGATCGACCTGGTGCTGCTCGACATGACCATGCCCGTGATGCCGGGCGATATCGCGTTTCAGCAGATTCGTGCGATCCGGTCAAACGTGCGGGTCATTGCGTCCAGCGGATACGATGAAGCCGAAGCGTCGAGCCGGTTTGGGGAGGATCTCGACGGGTTCATTCAGAAACCGTACAAAGCCGGCCAACTGGCGGAGAAGGTCCACGAGATCCTGTCGAAGCGGCCAGCGGCGCGCGGCGCGGGGTAGGGGAAGACGCGGGCCGGCTGAGGACTACCGAACAGGCAGCGCCCGAAGTTCCGTCAGGGCAGCAGCCGCTTTGGGCTCTTCGGGGATCCGGCTCCCATAAAAATCCAGCAGGCTCCGCTTCAGAGCGGCATCCACGCCGGCGAATTTCTTATCCCCCAGTTTTACGAGCAGCTTGTCGGAAGCTTCGTCCGCCAGAAAATAGCTTCCATATTTCGCCGGATGTCCGGTATCGAAGTTGTCATTCGCCAGGCGCGGCTCATTGGTGCGTCGCGCCTCGCCGAGCTTTTCCTTGTACAACGCGAGAGTCCGGACGAAGCTCTCCATAAACAGCTTCTGCGTTTCCGGCGTCGGGGCATGGAATCCGAAGGCTTTGAACGGACCTACCTTCGGAATAATCCTGAACAGAAATGAAAGAAACCGAGCCCAGCATCCCGGGCGCTGGTAGTCTTTGCCCCACTCCTTTTCATAGCTGGACCGGGATATGGCATAGACGAAGCTCCGGCGCGTGACGCCCTTGTTCTTCTGCAACTCCTTCTTCTTCGCTGCCCAGGCGACTTTCGTCATCTCGGGAATCAGAGTGGAAACGGTCCAGCGATACGTGCCAAGCGCCAGATCGAGGGCTTTCGAGACGTCGGTCAGCGGAAGACCATACGTGGTCTGAAACGCGCGCTCGAGCAGGGGTTTCGAAACTTTGAACCCGATGAAATTGTGATAAGCGTCGGACGCGTAATGGTTCTCGGAAACCTCGGCGACGTCGAACGAAAACTCGGTCTTGAGGTGAGCCGTCGGGTTGTCTTCGTAGGTGGCGACGGGGCCGAATTTCCGGCGCACCTTCGGATACAGCATGGGTACGGCCCGGTTCACCGCGATGGTGTGACCGGCATTGTCCGCGGCATAGTGGGCGAGCGATCCGAGGGCGAACGCCGTCTCGTCGAGATCATGCGCGTTCACAATCAGATTGACGATGAAGTCGCCGCTTCGCACATAGTGCGTCAGATCGCTGAAGAGATGGCTTCCGAAGGGGTAATAGCCCATGTCCTGGATGATTGCCCCTCCATAGGCATAAGCATGGGCGTCGCGGAGTTCGTCCGGGGTCGCATGGGGGAACCGTTGCACCAGAATCGGCTTGATCGCAACGTCCCAGGCCGAATCGATGATCGCTTCGTGACTGAGCACCGAATACGCGCGCGCGGAAGGCGCCAGCGCGAGAACGCCGAGCAGCAGACTACACAGGTTTGGTCGCGTCACGATGGGTGACCTTTGCCTGGTAGCCGGCCCCGGCGAGGTTTTTGCGGATCTGATCGGCGATCATCACCGAGCGATGGTGACCGCCCGTGCAGCCGAATCCGATGGTGAGATAGCTCTTCCCTTCCCGGATGTAGTGCGGGAGCAGATAAACAAGCAGATCGGTAATGCGTTCGATAAATTCGCCCGTTTGCGGAAAAGAGCGGATATAACGCGCGACCGCGGGGTTTCGCCCCGTCAGTTTCTTGAACTTGGGAATGTAATTCGGGTTCGGAAGAAAGCGGACATCGAAGACGAGATCGCAGTCCGGCGGCAACCCGTGGCGATAGCCGAAGCTCGTGACATAGATCAGGATGCGCGATTCTTCGTTGTCGGCCGTGAACTTCTGACGGATGAAATCGCGCAGATCGTGGACGTTGAACTTCGACGTGTTGATCGTCAGATCCGCGAGTGAGCGGATGGGCGCGAGCATCTCCCGCTCTTTCAGAATGCTTTCGCCGATCGGCTGTTCGCCGGAGCCCAACGGATGCGGCCGCCTCGTCTCGCTGAAGCGCCGGATGATCGACTCGTCGTCGGCCTCCATGAAGACGAGCCGCACGTTCTGGGTCCGGCGGATTTTCTGAAAGATCGCGGGAAATTTCCGGAGACCCGCGCCTTCCCGCACATCGACGACGATGGCCGCGTGGCGAATCGACGCCGAGTCGCTCACCAGCTCCGCAAATTTCGGGATGAGTTCGACCGGCAGATTGTCGACCGAATAGTATCCGAAATCTTCGAGCGCGCGCAAAACCGAACCCTTGCCGGAACCGCTCATCCCCGTAATCACTACCAGTTCGGAAGCGCGTTTTCCGGCAGGGTTCTTCTTTGCCGCGGATTTGGCTACAACGTTTTCGTCAGACTTCACTCTCGCCGTCCGGGCCGGTCTTGGGCACGCGTTTCCCGTCGCGCCATTTCCCCCGAACGCGAATCGCCTGCGTTTCGAGTTTTCCGACAGCCGAGTGGATCGCGGTGAACAGATCCGGATCCGCCGCCTGCCCGACCAGGTCGTGATTGTGATAGGGCACGGTTACTTCGACATTGTTCAGATGCCGCTCGTGCGAGAGGATGACGCGGGCTTCCGCCTCGCCCCTTCCATTGTCCAGCAACTTCCCGACTTTCTGAAATTCCAACTCGAGCTTCTGCGCCTGCGCGGGAGAAAGCTCTACCTGACGTCCGGTGTAAGTTACCTTCATTTTTTAGTTTCGGACCCGGCGCTGGTGCGTGGACGGAATCTTCATATCCTCACGGTACTTCGCGACGGTTCGGCGGGTGACTTCAATGCCCTCGGCCTGCAGCCGGGAGGTAATCTGTTCATCCGTCAGCGGGTGGCGCTGGTCCTCCTCCTCGATCATCTTCTTCACCTTGCGCTTCAAAAGCAGAAGAGGTGTTTCCCCGCCTGAAGGGCCCTGCACCGCTTCTGAAAAGAAGTATCGCAACTCGTAAACGCCGTGAGGCGTATGAGCGTATTTGCTGGCGACTGCCCGGCTCACCGTCGAGGGGTGCACGCCAACTTCTTCCGCTACATCCTTGATCATCATGGGCTTCAGGTAGTCGATGCCCATCGTGAGGAATTCCATCTGGCGCCGCTTGATCGCCTCGCAGACTTTGAGGATCGTCTGCTTGCGCTGCTCAATGTTCTTCATCAGCTGGATCGCCGATGAATAGCGCTCGCGCACGTACTCGCGAACTTCTTTCGTCGCGCCATTGTCCCGGTCCAGCATCTTGCGATACTGCGCGTTCAGCCGGAGCTGCGGCAGTTCATCGTCGTTCATCTGGATGATGAAGTCGTCGGTATCGCGAATGAAATAAACATCCGGCTCGACAGCCCGGGCGCCAGGCCCCGAATAGCGAACGCCCGGCCGCGGATTGAGCCGCTTGATCATCGCGACCGCGATGTCGATGTGCTCCTGTGGCCGCCCGAGCACCTTGGCAAGTTCCTTATATTGACGGGTTTCCAGCAGGCGCATGTAGCTCGACACAATCTGCCAGGCCACTCCACCCTTGCCGTTCCTGCTTTCGATCTGCAGGAGCAGGCATTCTTTCAGATCCCGCGCGCCCACGCCAGCCGGATCGAGCGACTGGACGGCCTTCAGCGCCGCATCCATGATGCCGCGCGCATGGCCGCCCTGCCGGGCCATTTCGTCGAGGGTTGCGGTCAGATAACCGTCTTCGTCGAGATTGCCGATGATGGATTCGGCGGCGTCGCGCGTATCGTCATCGATCAGGCTGACGCTGAGTTGCGAACGAAGATAATCCGGCAGCGTCTGCGGCTGCGACAGAAAAGTTTCGAAAGATGGCTTCTCGACCGATTCCGAAGCAGGGCTCTTGTAGCCGGGATCGAGATAATCGTCAAAAAAGGATCCGAAATCGATTTCATCGAAGGGATCCGCCGTGCTGGATTCGGGCGTTTCGACGGTTTCAGGGACCTCGGGCGCAACCTCTGTTTCGATGAACGCGGAGGCGCCCGCCACAACTTCGGGAGCTTCGGACTCGAGCTTGATGTCAGCGGCCTCGAGCAGATCTTTGTCGGCGGGTTCGGCGGCGCGCTCCGCTTCGAGAAGTGGCTGCAGTTCCTCGGGTGTGATCTCCTCGCCCGTATCGAGAGAATCGTCCAGAACGGGATTATTGACAATCTCCTGGTTGATCATCTCCTTCAGTTCAAGACGATTGAGCTGAAGGACCGTGACCATCTGGACGAGTCCCGGAGTCAGGATCTGCTTCTGAGCTACCTTGAGCTGGAGTCTCGGAGAAAGCATGCTCACACGGCCATTATAAGCGGGATCGTACAGCTCTTTTTCAGAAACCTGTGCAATCACGCACGAATGGAACCTGAATTGCTAGAGAGACTGGCAACCCCCAAAAACCGTCTTCGCAGTGGCACAATCGAGACTATGCCTTTTTGCTCGAGATGTGGCGGACAAATGCCCGACGCGGCTAACTTCTGCGGAAGCTGCGGAACTCCGGTTACTGAGAGCGCGGCTGCCGTGAACTGGTCGCCCGCGGCCGTGCCGGTCCCCGATCCCCTCGATTTTACGATCGTCGGCGACAATCTCCAGATTGCGCGCGTGCGACTGAAACCCGGACAGGAAGTGTACGCCGAAGCAGGCAAGATGGTTTACAAAACGCCTAACGTCGCGTGGGACACGCGAATGACGGGACAGTCTCTGGGCCAGAAAATTTTGGGAGCCATCCGCCGCACGGTCACGGGGGAATCCCTCTTCGTCACCTTTTTCCGGGCAAACGGACCTGGCGAGGTCGGCTTTGCCGGTAGTTACCCGGGGCGTATTCAATCGTTCGATCTGGGTCCCGGGCAGAGCATCATGGCGCAGCGGGACGCCTTTCTGTTTGCCCAGCCGGGCGTGCAGCTGAGCGTGGCGTTCGTGAAGAAACTGGGCGCGGGGTTCTTCGGCGGAGAGGGTTTCATTCTCGAAAAGCTGACCGGTCCGGGACTGGTCTTCATTCACGCGGGCGGGGATTTCGTCGAATTTACGCTCGCCGCCGGCGAAAGCCTGCAGGTCGAGACGGGTTGCATTGTCGCGTTCGACGAATCGGTGGAGTACGACATTCAGTTTGTCGGCGGCATCAAAACGGCGATCTTCGGCGGTGAGGGGTTGTTCCTCGCGACGCTCACCGGACCGGGCCGCGTCGTTCTGCAGAGTATGACGCTGCAAAAGATGCGCCGCGAACTGGCGCCGGGCCGGAAAGGTGGCGACGAACACGGCGCCTGGGATGCGCTGAGCGGGATTTTCGGCGGCAGCGAAGACTGATTAGCCCGAAGCCGCTCTGGTAGCCTGGATCTTTGCGAATCGCCCTCGATGCAACCTACAGCTTCGGTGATGCGCTCTCCGGCGTGGGTGTTTACTCGCGTGAGATTCTTTACGGCCTCGCCGCCTCAAACCTGGCGGAGCGCTGGGAGTGGTTCTACCGGTCGCACCGGTACTGGAAAGCGTTACGGCTCGGGAAACCGGCGAACGTCAGAACGCGGCTGCTGACAGAGACCTGGGGCAGCCGCTCGGCGGACCTGTTTCACGGGCTCAACCAGCGCCTCCCCCGGCGCCGTTTCCGCCGCAACATCGCCACTTTTCACGATCTGTTCGTGCTCTCCGGCGAATACAGCACGCCGGAGTTCCGGACCCGCTTCGCCGGTCAGGCGAGGGATGCGTCAGATCGCGCAGACCTGATCATCGCGGTATCCGAATTTACGGCGCTACAGGTCGAGGCCTTTCTGAACGTCCCACGCTCGCGTATTCGCGTCGTGCACCATGGCGTAATTCCCCGCAGCCTTCCGGATCTGCCCCGCGAAAACGTTGTCCTTTGCGTCGGCGCGATCCAGAAACGCAAAAACCAGGCCGGACTGGTGCGCGCATTTGCGGCTTTACCCCGCGAATGGACGCTCGTGCTGGCCGGATCCGAAGGCTTCGGCGCATCCGAAACTGCGGAGGCCATCGCCGCCAGTCCGGCCCGCGATCGCATTCGCGTGACCGGTTATCTTTCGGAATCGGAACTGGCAGGCTGGTATGCGCGAGCGAGTATCTTCGCGTTTCCTTCGTTCGATGAAGGCTTCGGGATGCCGGTACTCGAGGCTATGGCGGCCGGTCTCCCGGTAATCGCCTCGAACTGTTCGGCCCTGCCGGAGGTAGCCGGTGACGCCGCTCTTCTGATCGATCCAAACCGCGACGAACAACTGGTCGCCGCCCTGAGCCTGCTTGCCGCGGATCCGCAAAAGAGGCTGGCGCTCGCGGAGAAGGGACAAGAACGGGCCAGAGCCTTCACTTGGGCGCGGGCAGTCACAGAGACGGCCCGCATCTATCGTGAATTACTCTGACCCGAGTTGGCTGTTTTCAGGCTTCCTCGTCGACCGCGATACGCAAAGCCTTCAGAAACCGTTGATCCTGAGTCGTAAACCGGACCCGCCCGCTAGTCGTGATTTCCTGAGGTTCGGCCGATTCAACTTCTTCTTCCTCGGCCTCTTCTCCCTCTTCACGCTTGTTGAAGCCGATGGTCGCTTCCAGAACCAGAAAAACGTCGTAGCCTGCCTTCTTGATTTCCCCAATGGCTTCGGCTATGCGCTCGGAATCGGAAAGCGATTCATTGATCGCGTTGCCCAGGTCCTGCATTAAGCTCTTCAGACGTTCTTCCAAGATTCTGCCCCTTTCGTATGGGCGTTCCCCACAACTCTGTGATGCAACTTCAGGGCCAACGGTTCCCTCGGGAAAAGGCGGCCATTGGTTCCCTTGATTGTACAGAGGGTATGAAGAGGGAACAACCTTCGCTTTTGATAGGATGAAGGCGTGCGTACAGACCAGATGGCGCGCGCCGCGGGCCGCCTCGCCGGACGCTGGTTGCCTGTCGCGAAACAGCAGTCCGGAAAGATCGGGAAACAATGGGTTCCGGCGGCAAAGCAATCGGGTGAGTTCGTCAAACACGTACTGCCGGCTGCGGTCAAACCGTTGCACTCGTTGTGGCATGAAGTTCTCGGCTTTATTTTTCTTGTCTTTGCAGGCCTTGGCGCATGGAGAGTGTGGCGGCATTCCGGCGAAATGGCCCCCACCCAGTTCATCCTCGTCGTCATCTTTATTGCGGTAATGGCCGCTTACGGTATTTCGTCGGTCCGTAAGGCGCGGCGCATCTCCCGCTCCTGATGAATCCCGCCGAGAAGCCGGGCAGCTTCCCGTGGACACGCGGCATCTACCCGGGGATGTATCGCAGCCGGCTCTGGACCATGCGGCAGTATGCCGGTTTTGGGACAGCCGAAGAGAGCAATGCCCGATATCGGTATCTGCTGAGCCAGGGAACAACCGGGCTCTCGGTGGCCTTCGATCTCCCGACCCAGATCGGGCTCGACCCTGACCACTCTCTGGCTTCCGGCGAAGTGGGACGGGTCGGTGTGTCGATCGCGTCGCTGGCGGACATGCGCAAGCTGTTTGCCGGCATCAGATTGGACGAAGTATCGACGTCCATGACGATCAATTCGACCGCTTCGGTCCTGCTGGCTTTTTACGTCCTGACCGCTCGTGAACAGGGCGCCAATATCCGCAAGCTGAATGGCACAATTCAGAACGACATCCTGAAGGAATATATTGCCCGGGGAACCTACATCTACCCTCCTCGGCCGGCAATGCGGATCATCACCGATGTCTTCGCGTGGGCGACCGCCGAGATTCCGGAATGGAACACAATTTCCATCAGCGGATACCACATCCGTGAAGCGGGTTCCACAGCGGTACAGGAAGTGGCGTTCACGTTCGCCAATGCGATCGCTTATATCGAAGCCGCAGTCCGGGCCGGACTGGAAGTCGACAGCTTCGCGCCACGTTTGTCGTTCTTCTTCAACGCGCACTCCGATTTCCTCACCGAAATCGCCAAATTCCGGGCGGCGCGACGTCTGTACGCTCGCCTGATGCGCGAGCGTTTCGGGGCGAAGGACGATCGCTCCTGCATGCTTCGTTTCCATACCCAGACAGCCGGCTCGACGCTCACCGCGCAGCAGCCGGACGTAAATCTCATCCGCACGGCGATCGAGGCGATGGCGGCCGTCCTCGGAGGAACGCAGTCGCTGCACACCAACTCACGCGATGAAGCGCTGGGACTGCCGACCGAAGAGTCCGCTCGTCTCGCGCTTCGGACGCAGCAGCTCATCGCGTACGAAAGCGGCGTCACGAGCACGGCGGATCCCGTCGGCGGAAGCTGGTATATCGAAGAACTCACGGACCGGATCGAAAACGAGGCGCTCGATTACATCCGGCGCATCGATGCCATGGGCGGCGCGCTGCAAGCCATCGAAGCGGGCTTCATCCAGGCAGAAATTCAGGGCGCGGCGTATGATTTTCAGCGCGCTGTGGAATCCGGCCGGCGGGTGATCGTGGGCGTAAATCGATTCGAAATGGACGAGCGTGAAAAGACAGGCGTCTTTCGCGTGGATCCGGAAATCGAACGCACTCAGCTTGCCGCACTCCGCGAACTCCGCGCCACTCGGGATGCACAGGCATGGAGCCGCTCTATCTCGGATCTCGAATCCGCGGCGGGCGGAACCGACAAT
>DASZUZ010000014.1:0-5077 GCA_035547415.1 Bryobacteraceae bacterium
ATCTATCTTGACCTTCACGTCAAAGTGGAGTCCTCATGGCGCGAAAAGCCTGCGTTTCTCAACGCGATTGACTGGCGTACAATGGCCGGAAGAGATGAAACCTAATCGGCTGCTTCTATCGCTTCTTGTGCCGGAGGTGGCGCTGGTATCCGCGATCGCCGCCGATAAACCTGTTTCCGACGATTACATCAACGACAGCGTGCGGCAGAAACTCGCGGCCGACCAGGTAGTCAAGGGCGGCGATCTTGACGTTCAGGTCAAAGACGGCGTCGTAACTCTGAACGGCAAGGTTCGCGAAGGTAAACAGAAAGACAAAGCCGAGCGGATCGCGAAGAAAATTCGCGGCGTCAAGAGCGTAGTCAACAACATTAAGATCGAAAAGCCGTGAAGCCGGTGGCCCTGCTGCTGTTGCTTGGCGGCTTTGCGATTGCGCAGGACTTCGATAATATTCAGGCGGAACGCCTGGCCACCGGATTCCAGTACGCGGACGGCATGGCCTGGGCTCGCGACGGTTTTCTCGTTTTTGCGGATGCGGTGAAAGGGAGAGTCTACCGCTTCGACCCGGGTGCTTCCCCCAAACCGGCCGAAGAAGACAGTAACGCCGCGCAGGGTGTGGCGTACGACTCTCAGGGTCGGTTGTACATTTGTGAGCCGGGAACCCGTCGCGTTGCGCGTCTGGACCGGCGAGGCAAACTGGAAACGGTGGCGGACGGTTTCGAGGGAAAGAAGCTGAACGCGCCGAATGACATCGTGGTTCGGAAAGACGGACACATTTACTTCACGGATCCGGCGTTTGCCGGCGCCGTGGATACCCGCGAACTGGATTTCAACGGCGTTTTCCACGTGACACCGAAGGGTGAGATCGAGGCAGTCGCGAAATGGCAGACGAGGCCCAACGGAATTGCCCTCTCAGCCGACGGCAAGACTCTCTATGTTGCCGATTCCGACCGCCATGCCGTCGTGGCTTTCAGCCTGGACGGGCACGGCGCCGCGAGCAATCAGCGGGATCTGATTCAGAACATTGATGGGGTACCGAACGGACTTCGAGCGGATGTCAACGGGCGGCTTTACGTCGGCGCGAAAGGCCTGGGTATTTACGGGGCTGATGGCAAGCTGCTCCGAACGATGCTCGCCGGTGAGATCGTGACGAACTGCGCGTTTGGCGACAACGATTTCGAGACGCTGTATGTGGCCGCGAAGAAATCGATCTATCGAATACGGTTGGGAGTGAAGGGAGCGTTGCAATATTAGCGACTCCCGCCGTTACCCGCAACGTCCCGTGCTCGGAGTGGGCGCGCTGATTATTGAGGGCGGCCGGATTCTGCTGGTCGAACGCGGACGCGAGCCGCTGAAGGACTATTGGTCTCTTCCCGGCGGCGCCGTTGAGACGGGCGAGCGGCTGGAAGAGGCCATGCGTCGCGAGGTACGCGAAGAGACGGGTCTCGAAGTTGAGGTGTTATGCCTGCTGGAAATCTTCGAGCGCATCATGGCGGATGCGGACGGACGGCCCGAATACCATTACGTCCTGATGGACTACTTGTGCCGGCCCGCTGGCGGCACGCTTTGCGCGGCCGATGACGCCAGTCGCGTGGCGTGGTTCGCCCCGGAAGAGATTGGCGGTCTGCGCATTACGGAGGGCACGCCGGCGGTCATCGCGAAAGCTTTCGAGTGGCTGCGGGAAAATAGGTAGGTGAAGTTCACCAGTTCAGACGCGCTCGAATGGGAGCACGTTCGCGCCCTCGTTAAACGCTACATCGCGACTTCCGCCGGCGACGCCGAATTGGCGAAGGTCGAACCTTCCGACGATCGACGTCGTGTCGAGCGGGACCTCGCGGAGGCAGGGGAAGCGATCGCTTATCTGCGGGCTGCCGCCGCGCCGCAGGGGTCCGGAAAAGGCACGGCAATCCGCGTTAATCTGAACGGTCTTCCCAATGTCACGATCGCTACGCAGAAACTTCGGATCGAAGGCGCCGCGCTCGAACCCCGGGAAATTTTCGATCTGATCGCTTTTCTCGACCGGGCCGCCGATGCGAAATCGCAACTGACCGCTGTCGCGGAACGCTTTCCGCTGCTGGCGGAGCGAGCCTCGGGAATCGGCGACTTTCGCCAGCTTCTGCCCGAGATCGAAGGCAAGATCCAGGCGGACGGAACGGTGCTCGACAGCGCCAGTCCGCATCTGCACCGGATTCGACGCGAAATCGAGAAACAGAAGAAAGCAATTCAGGATTCGCTCGAACGCTTTCTGCGCGCGAATCGAAATGAAGGCGTGCTGCAGGAAGAGTACGTCACGATCCGGAACGACCGGTTTGTGGTGCCCGTGCTGGCCGGACAAAGGCGGAGATTGCCCGGCGTTCTGCATGGCGCAAGTTCCACCGGACAGACACTGTTTCTCGAGCCCCTCGAGACGATCGATCTCAACAACGAACTGGTGCGGTTGCAGGAAGACGAGTCTCGCGAAGTCTTCCGCATCCTCCGCGAACTTACCGAACGTCTGCGCGGCTGGGCTGATCCGATCCGCAGCGCCGCCGCGGTCATGGCGGCTCTCGATCTGATCTTCGCAAAGGGCCGGTTTGCCATCGAATTCGATTGTTGTGTCCCACGCTTCGGAGACAGACTGCGCCTGGAGAACGCGCGGCATCCGCTGCTGATGGATGTCCTGAAGCGGAGTCACGGCAAAGTCGTACCGTTCTCGCTCACGCTCGATCGCGACTGCCGGACGCTGCTGATCAGCGGTCCGAACACCGGAGGTAAGACGGTCACGCTCAAGACGGTCGGAGTGGTCGCGCTGATGGCCCAGGCCGGATTGCCGGTTCCGTGTTCCTCCGCCGAGCTGCCGGTCTTCGAGCAGATTCTGGCGGATATCGGCGATAACCAGTCCATCGAACAAAACCTGAGTACTTTCTCCGCGCACGTTTCGCGTTTGCGCGAAATGGCGCTGGACGTCACGCCCGAGTCGCTCGTGCTGCTGGATGAAATCGGATCGGCCACGGACCCGGAAGAAGGCGGCGCGCTGGGAGTCGCGCTTGTGGACCATTTCCGCGCGGCGGGTGCATTCACGCTGGCGTCCACTCACCTGACCGCTCTCAAGATTTATGGCGCCCGGACGAAGACGGTCTTGAATGCGTCGATGGGATTTGACGAGCAGACGCTCGCGCCCACCTACCAGTTGCATGTCGGTCTGCCGGGCAAATCGGCGGGACTGGACATAGCGGCGCGGCTGGGCATGCCGGAAGACATTCTGCGGCGCGCGCGAGCTTCCTTAAGCACGCAGGAGATCGAGCTTTCACAACTGATTGCGGACCTGCACAGGCGGCTGGAGGAGACGGATCTGCTGCGCTCGTCACTCGAACGCGAGCGTTTAACGCTGGCGGCGCGCGAACGACAGATCGCGCTCGATGCGGAGCGGAAGGAAGCTGCCAAATTGCGCGAGCTGGAAGCGCGCTTCGAAGAGATCGAGCGCCGCTGGAAGGACCGCGCGGACGAGACGGTCGCGAAGATCGCACAAACAGCCGAGCGCCGGAAGGCTGTAGATCAGGCGCAACGCGAAACGTCCAGAGTCCGGCGTGAAATGCGTGAGGACTGGGAGGCGACCATGGTCCCGACGCAGACCGAAGCTCCTCGCCGCCTCAAGGTGGAAGAAGGCGTTCGTGTCCGCGTGAAAGGGATTCGGGAACCGGCGCGGGTACGGCGTGCGCTGGGGAACGACCGCTTCGAAGTGGAGGCGGGTTTCATCAAAATGCGGATTTCCCTGGATGACGTAGAGGAAGTACTGCCGGAGGCGCATGGGCCGCAGTCATCGAAGCTGCCTCGCAACGTTCGGTTTCAGCCCGGTCCCGAACTGACTCCTTCCGTGCAGGAGATCAACATCATCGGCGAAAATGCGCAGGATGCGGTCGAGCGCGTCGAACGGTTCCTGGATGCGGCCGTTATGGCGACTGCGGCGCGCGTCCGCATCGTTCACGGGCATGGGATGGGCATTCTCAAACGCGCCGTGCAGGATCTGCTGAGGAAAAACCCTCACGTGGAGAAGTTCTATCCGGCTTCGCAGTATGAGGGCGGCGCAGGAGCCACGATTGTAGAGTTGAAGGAATAAGCCAGCCGGATCTCATGATCTCCTGCCACCACCTGACGCGCCGCTTTGGCGACTTCACTGCAGTTGACAACCTGACGCTGGAGATTCCGAAGGGTGCGATCTGCGCCTTCATGGGACCCAATGGCGCGGGTAAGTCGACGACCGTAAATATGCTGACCGGCCTTCTTGCGCCGACTTCGGGCGACGCTGTAGTCGCGGGCCTGAGCATCACCGACGGCGGCATCGAACTCAAGCGTCGCATCGGCGTGCTACCCGCGAACCTGGGGCTTTTTGACGATCTGACAATCGAAGAACATCTCTTCCTGACTGGCGATATCTATGGCGTTCCGCGCGAGGAAGCGCGGCGCCGGACGGCCCAACTGCTGAGCGTGCTCGATCTGGAGCACGGGCGCGACGTATTCCTGAGCCGCTGCTCGAGCGGCATGCGCAAGAAAACGGCGCTCGCGATGGCGTTGATTTACAACCCACCGGTTTTGTTTCTCGACGAGCCATTCGAAGCGGTCGATCCCTTTACGTCGCGAAACATCAGCGAACTGCTGGTGCGTGTGGCGAGCCGGGGAACGACGGTGTTTCTGACATCGCACATTCTCTCCACGATCGAGCGGATGGCCACGCAGTTCGTGATCATCCGGGGCGGCAGAATCGCATGGAATTCTACTGCCGCGGAGCTGACGCGCCCACTCGAGGAGCTTTACTTCGATCTGATCCAATACCCGCCGGCGGAGGACCTGGAGTGGCTGGGCTGCGCCCGATCCTGAAGTCCCTTGCCGCCGTGGAGCGGCGCGAAAGCAAGACATTCCGATCCATCGCCTCCAATAACTTCTTTCTGACCACGGCTCTGGTAATGGGGCAGGCGGGATCGTTTCTGTTTCTGGTGGGAGCGCTTGTGGTGTTGTTCCCGTTGAGCGCCGACCCGTTGCGGAAGATCCCGCGGGAACGGCTGGCGCTTTGGCCCCTCCCTGCGTCGGAGAGACGGTGGCTGCG
>DASZUZ010000015.1:0-8293 GCA_035547415.1 Bryobacteraceae bacterium
ACCGATGCGGCCGTGCTGATTTTCGTGTACGCGGGCTATCTCTGGATCATGCGGCGGCTGCCTCCGCAGGAAGCGGAATCGCTCGATGAGATCGCCGCCGTTCCGCGCGCCATTGTCAAAGCATCCAGGCCGGTGCGAATCGCTTCCATTCTGACGCTTTTCCTGGTGGGCGGCGTTGCTGTGTTTCTGGTAGCCGACCCGTTCCTCGCGGCCCTGTTCGGACTTTCAACTCTTGTTGGCGTACCGACTTTTGTCTTTATCGCCTGGGTAGCGCCGATGATCTCCGAAGCCCCAGAAGGAATTTCGGCTTTTTATTGGGCAAGAGATCCCGAGCGCGCTTCAATAGCGCTCATGAACCTGGTATCGAGCAACATCAACCAGTGGACACTGCTTGCCGCCATGCTGCCGACGGTTCTCTCCATCAGCATTGGACACGTCACGACAATCCAACTGGATGATCTCCAGAGCCGAGAGCTGATTATGACTCTGGGCCAATCGCTTCTGGGGGCGCTGTTCCTGCTAAACATGGAACTCGCCTGGTGGGAAGCTGCCGGACTACTGGCTCTCTGGCTGGTCCAGTTCGTCTTTTCGATCGGCGATGCCGGCGCGCGAATCCACTGGTGGATTACAGGAGCTTACTTCGCGTGGTGCGCGGTTGAAATTGTGCGCCTTTGCCTCAATCGCAAGGCGCTAGCCGTACGGCACTTCCGAGCGGTTCTGGCATTGTCCCGCCAGGACCGTTGAGCCCTCGTTTAAGCTGAATTCATGCGCTCTGCAATCGTCCTGTGTCTCAGTGTGTTTCTGGCTGCCGCGGCCTGGGCCGACGACATCATTTTGCCCGATGGCAAGGCGAAGAAGCTGATTGAGGACACCTGCACCGAATGCCACGGCCTCGATCAGGTTGTGAGCAACGCGATGTCGGCGGATCAGTGGCGCGCGACCGTGAACAAAATGGTGAAAAAGGGCGCCACCCTCTCGCCGGAACAGATCGACATGGTCGTCGATTACCTCTCGGTCTACTTCGCTCCCGAGAAGATCAATGTGAACGCCGCAAACGCAAAGGATCTGCAGGCAGCGTTGAAACTGACCGCCGCCGAAGCTGACGCGATTGTCGAGTACCGGAAAGCGAACGGGAACTTCCGGGATCTGGCCAGTCTCGAAAAGGTCACAGGCCTCGACGCGGCGAAGATCGAAGCGAACAAAGAACAGATCGCGTTCTGACCAGGTTCTCTTAACCCCGCGACGCGTCGCTGTTCAATTCCCCGGGTATCGAAGGATCGTATAGCTGATCAGTTTCAGTACGTCGTCGCCGGCGGTACTCAGCTTGCCGCTGATATCGACGCGCAGTCCGGGCAGCGCAGGCGAACTCGCGATTCCCGGTAAAAAGCTGAGGACAGTCCCCCAACTCTCGGTTGTGATCTGCGCTCCGGCATCGCTGATCGCCGACTCAACACGGCCCGCGATGGCGGAATCCTGCTGGCTTCCATGGCGCGAAAGAACGACGGTCGAGCCCCATGTCACCTGGAAATCGAAGCCGGAGGAACTTCCGATATGCGACAGGTCGAAACGCGCCTCGATACGATCGCCGGGCCGGAGCGCGTCCGCGGGAAGATCGCAGCCCCCCAGGTCCGTCCAGGACTCGTCCGTCGTCGCGATTCCGTTGGCGCTGCACAGGACCTGCGCCTGAGCGGACGCATGCAGAGCGCCGGACTGAAGCTCGCCGAGATTTCCGGCGGCCGGATCGATCCGGTACGACGCAACGATGGTATCGAGAGGCTCCGGAACGGCGCCCTGCACGAACTGAATCGTTGCCCCGCTCAATGTATAGTCGAAACCTGCTTTCATATACAACCCGTTCCGGAACAGCATCAGGCTCGAGCCGCTGGGCGGATTGGCCAGCGTAAACGTTGTGTTGGCCCCGTCCACGAGCCCGCCGGGCGTTTCCGCGTCGAAGAACTGCGTTTGCTGGCTGCCGCAGGGGCCCGCGGTTCCATCCACGTATACGCAATCACCCACATTGCCGATTGCGGTTTCGATCTGGCCATCCTGGTTAATGACGGCAACGCTCCCTGTCCCGAAGCCCGGGCCTTTGATGGGGCGCTGCGCCAGGTCCGCAACCAGTCCAACAACAGAGGATTCCACGATCGGGACTTGATTGCCGGCCACTCCCCCCGAGGAACTGGTCAGCATGCCAGTCCGCACCTGCGCCACCGTCATTGCCTGCGTCGCCGGGGGAACCGTCCACGTTTCCGTGAACTGCTGGTTGCCATCACTCTGATACCGGACGGTGTACACGTTGGCGGGCGCCTGCGCGGCCGCATTTGGCGCCAGCTGTACAAGAAGGTTGCCGTTCACAACAGTGACGCTCTTGCTCTGCTGCACGATTGTGCCGATATTGTTTGCGTCGAATGTGCTCCACTGAATGCTCAGTGTTCCGTTAAATCGAGTGCCGTCGGCCTTGAACAGAGTGTCCTGAATCGTCGTCAGGCCGCTTTGCGCAAACGCGGCGAACCCGGACAACAGTACGGTCAACGCCAGAATTATGCCGCCGTGCGGCTTCAGATGGTTGAAAAATCGCATACGTCTCTCTCGCCACACGATTAGCATCGGGCGCGAACAGCCGGGTCGTGATCGGGGCGCCGAAATGCCGCTAACCCCAGAAAACACTAGCGACTAGCGATTTTTTTTACTTCTGTGAATGGTACAGACGATGATCGCGTATGTAACGAAGAACTGACGGAGGAACGGGCACGTCCTGTTCGCCGCGGGCAAGCCGCGAACGGATATCGGATGAGGAAACCGCAAGGTCGAGTCCGGTGAGTTCGTGAACGACGGCGCCCGGTGGAGTGCGGTATCGGGCGCCGGGTCTCGTGACGACAATAAACTCCACCGAGGCGACAACGTCCTGCCATCGATACCAGGTGTGAATCTCGGCGAAGGCGTCCGCGCCGATCAGAAACCCGAGAGGGCCGGCCCCCGCGGCCCGCAGTTTCTCGATCGTCAGAATGGAATAACTGGTCGCGGCGCCTTCTTCAATCCTGGAAACCTCGAATCCGCGGTAATCGCCGCAGGCCAGTTCGGCCATGCGAACCCGATCTTCGTAGGACGCATGGGCGCCCCTGCTTTTATGAGGAGGATTCGCCGCGGGAACGAAGATTACCTTCTCGAGATCGCAGCGGGCCATGGCGGCGCGCGCGATCTCGAGATGGGCGTTGTGAATGGGATCGAAGGTGCCGCCGAAGAGGGCGGATCGAGCGATCATACCGTGGCGGCCAGGAGATCAGACCCTCTCGATCTTCACGGAATTGATTTTCACGTCTTTGTTCGGCCGGTCCTGTGAATTACGGGGCAGGTTCGAAATTTTCTCGACGACGTCATAGCCTTCCACAACTTCCCCGAAGATGCTGTGCTTGTTGTCGAGCCATGGCGTGGGAGCAACGGTGACGAAGAACTGGCTCCCGTTCGTATTCGGCCCGGCGTTGGCCATGGAAAGCAGCCCCGGTTTCGAATGCCGGAGCGTAGGATGAAACTCGTCCGCGAAGGTGTACCCGGGCCCTCCACGCCCAGTACCCTGCGGGCAGCCACCCTGGATCATGAAGTTCGGAATCACACGGTGAAAGATGATGCCGTCGTAGAAAGGCTTCCCCGTCTTTTTGCCTTCAGCGAGGTCAGTAAAGTTCTGTACCGTATTCGGCGCCTTGTCCGCAAAGAGCTTCACTTTGAAGCTTCCTTCGGTCGTGTCGAACAACGCGTACGTTTCGTTTGCCATGATTGGATTTTAGCGTCGAGAGAGGCGCCGGCTTCAAGTCCTTCACAACTGCGAACATTGTTCGCGCGCCGCTCGCGAGGCCAGTTCATCGGCGCGATTGTTGTCTTCATGCGACGCATGGCCCTTGGTCCAGGACCACTGCGCGTTGTGCCGGGAGACCTGCTGATCCAGTTCCTCCCAGAGGTCCCGATTCACTACGGGCTTCTTCTGGACGGTCATCCAGTTGCGCTTCTTCCAGTTCGGCATCCACGAAGTGATGCCGTTCTTAAGGTACTCCGAGTCCGTCACAACCTCGACGTCACATCGCTCCTTCAGCATGCGCAGCCCTTCAATAGCGGCCTGCAACTCCATCCTGTTGTTGGTGGTGTGACGCTCGCATCCGAAGATCTCCTTCTTGTGCGCGCCGTACCGAAGGATGGCGGCCCATCCTCCCGGACCCGGATTGCCAAGGCATGCGCCGTCTGTGATCAGTTGAACTTTCTTCACCAGTTCTCTCTTGTAACACGCTGCGCCTCAAGCTCGCGAGCCCCGACAGACCCAACACACTTTGAAACATTTTTCAACTTTTTCGGTTTATCTTTTACCTGTTTCGTTTCATAATGAGGGACAGGGAGAATCGTACATACGATGGCAACAACCAAAAAAGCAACGAAGAAGGCCGCCACGAAAAAGGCGGCAGTGAAGAAGGCTGCTCCGAAGGCGGCAGTGAAGAAGGCTGCCTCGAAGGCTGCTCCGAAGAAAGCTGCCGCGAAGAAGGCGCCTGCAAAGAAGGCCGCCACGAAGAAGGCAGCAAAGAAGGCGTAGTCGGGAAGGGGCGGGCATGAAGCCCGCCCCTTTTTTTGTTGGTTGCTATAAGCTACGGAAGCGTCAGTTCCCCGCCTTGAGTTTGGCCCAATAGAGATAGGCAATCATCGTCTTCGCATCGACGATCCTGTTCTTCCGAATCTCCTCATTCAGTTCCTTCTTCGTGAACCACCGCGTCTCGATGCGCTCGTCATCCATGGGTTTGGCATCGCCCTTCGTCAATTCCGTGGCGAGAAAGATCGTCATCTTCTCTTCCACATATCCGGGGCTCGGATAGAAGCTCGCCAGCTTCTTCCATTTCTTTGCCCGATACCCGGTTTCCTCGATGAGTTCCCGTTTCGCCGCCTGCGCAACGGTTTCCCCGTCGTCAACCTTTCCTGCCGGCAATTCCCAGAGGTACTGAGCAGCCGGAAGACGGTATTGACGGACGAGCAACACCCGATTCTTCTCATCGACGGCCATCATGACGGCCGATCCGGCGTGGCGCACGATGCTGCGCTTGATGCTCCATCCTGTTTTATCTGAAGCCTCGTCCTCGGTGACGTGGAACAGGCTGCAACGGTAGACTTCCTTCGACGAAGTTATCTTCATAGATTCACTTTCACCAGTTCAGAATTTACCCAACCAGGGCTCAGGCATTCCGCGAACTGCGTAAAGCCCGCGCAAAGTCTTCGGCGGACCGCGTATTGAGAATGTCTTTCGCTTCCAGCCCGCCGCGCCGCGCTGTCGCAATGCCGTAGCGCATGTTGAGCAGATGCTTCGGATGATGGGCGTCGGTTGACACGATGAACTTTGCGCCCCTCGCCTTTGCGGCGCGAACGTGATTCGCGCTCAGGTCGAGACGCTCCGGACTGCTGTTGATTTCCAGCCAGACTCCCCGCCGGATGGCCTCGGAGATCACGCGATCGAAATCGAAGGAGAACGGCTCGCGGTGCAGCAGGAGTCTTCCCGTGGGATGACCAAGCGCCTTAAGGTGCGGGCATTCGAGGGCGCGGAGAAGGCGATCCGTCATTGCGTCCGGTTCAAGGTTCATGTTGTTGTGAACGCTGCCGATCACGATATCGAGTTCGGCAAGCGCGTCCCACTCGATATCCATAACGCCGTCCTTCATGATGTCGCACTCGAGCCCGGAGAAGATCCGGATCCCCAGGTCGCCGGATTCGTTGATCCTGCGAACTGTCCGCGCAAATTCGATCACGCGCTTTTCATCCAGCCCGAAGGCCATTGCGATCGCCTTTGAATGATCGGTAATGGCGATGTATTCATAGCCGAGATCCCGCGCCGCCTGCGCCATCTCTTCCAGCGTCGCCCGTCCGTCGGTCGCAGTCGTGTGCATGTGGAGGTCGCCGCGAATGTCGCGTTGTTCCACCAGATTCGGAAGCGCGTGCGCTTCGGCAAGTTCGATCTCGCCATTGTTTTCCCGCAGTTCCGGAGGAATCCAGTCGAGACGGAGCGCCTCATAGATGCCTTCTTCGGAGTCGCCCGCCACGCGGGAGTCATCTTCGATACGGAAGAGGCCGTATTCACTGAGTTTGTATCCCATCCGAATCGCGCGCTGCCGCAGGGCGACGTTGTGCTCCTTGCTGCCGGTGAAGTACTGCATGGCAGCCCCGAAGCTGTCGTGGTCCAGCGCGCGGACATCTACCTGCAAACCTTCGCGCCCCAGTTTGACGCTGGTCTTGTTCGCGCCGCGACCCAGGATCTCGTAAACCTTCGGGTTCGACGCGACACGATCGAGAGCCGCGGCGGCGTTCGGGCCGGTAACAAGAAGATCAAGATCGCCGATGGTCTCCCTGCCTCGCCGCAGACTGCCCGCCGGAGTGATCGCTTCGATGCCCGGCAGGTCCGACAGATACTCGGTCAACTCCCGGGCAGTCGTATCCGCGAAGCTCAGCAGAAAACGGCCACTACGCTCCTTAAACTGAGCGATGCTGCGCAGAACCTTCTCTTCCAGCTTCGCCCCCATGCGAGGCAGGTCGCGCAGTTTCTGATCGCGACAAAGCTGTTCGAGTTCATCCATCGACTGGATTTTGAAGTGCTCAAAAAGCAGTGCGATGCTCTTCGGACCCAGGCCCTGAATTTTCAGGAAGTCAAGCGCGCAGGCCGGGAACTTCGCCAGAAGTTCGTCCCGCTTGTCGAACGTGCCGTGAGCTTCGATTTCTTTGAGGATGGCAGCAAGTCCCTTCCCGATGCCGGGAATGTCGGTGACCTTGCGGTCGGGGTCCGCAAGGATATCTGAGATGCGTTCCGGATAACCTTCAATGGCGGATGCGCCGTTCCGGTAGCTGCGAATCCGGAAACCGTCCTCGCCTGCGATCTCCATCAGATCGCCTGTCTCATAAAGGATGCGTGCTAACTCTCGATTCTCCAAGCCTTCAGTTTACTCGCCGGAAGACATGCCCATACTTCTCCAGGTCCACACGATTGCCATTGATGACGACCCCTTCGGAGCGCAGCCGGAACCGCTGTTCGAAGCCGGGTTCTCCAGTGAGCCGGATCAATCCTTTGGCGCCCAGGACTCGATGCCAGGGAACGCCTTTGCCCGTGCGAAGAGCCCACACAACCTGACGCGCCGCGCCGGGATGGCCGCTCGCCGCGGCTACACCGCCGTACGTCGCGACCTTGCCTTTGGGGATGCGCCGGACGGTTTTAAGGATATCTTCAAACATGGATAAACGACCTATTATGGTAGGCGCGTGCTGCCGAGGTTCCTCTTCCTGCTGTTCCTCGCGATCCCGGTTTGGGCGGACGACCTGCCCGCGTGGGTGATCAATCTCGCGCGCATTCAGCGAATCGTGGCGGATAATCTGAAGCGACTGCCGGATTACACGTGTCTGGAAACGATCGATCGATATGCCGCCCGCGGCAAGCAGCGCATGCGACTGCTCGATCGCGCCAGAGTGGCGGTGGCAGTCGTGGACAAACATGAGATGTACGCATGGCCGGGCGATAAGAGTTTCGGAGAGCGTAGCCTGATCCAGATGCTCCCGGCCGGGTTCGTTTCGGATGGCGATTTCACAAATCTGGCCCACAACGTGTTCCTGAGCCGGGCCGCGGTGATCACTTTCTCGGGCGAAGAACAGGCGGGGACAAGCAAACTGCTCCGCTACGATTACCGAATCCCGCAGACTGCCGAAAGCTGGATGGTGCGCCTTCGCGGCGCAAGCGGGACGATGGGCGTGAAAGGGTCGTTCTGGGCTGACGCCAGCACCTTCGAACTCGTGCGCCTCACGTCCGAGGGCGAGGATCTGCCCGCCTGGTTTCCGGATAAATCCCTCTCGGGAGAAGTGGCGTATGGCCGGGTGCGATTTGGGGCTTCCGTTATCCTGCTGCCGGTCAGTTCCGACATGCACGCGGAGAGCTTTACCGGCGCCCGCCGCTGGAACCACTCGACGTTCACCGGGTGCCGGAAATACTCATCCGAGTCGGTCATCTCATATGCCGAGACGGGTAGCGAAGGTCCAGCGGAATCGAAGGTCAATGACGTCGTCTCCCTCAAACTGCGACCCGGCATTGAACTGGAACTTCGCCTCGACGCCACGTTCGATTCAGGAAGCGCGCTGGTGGGCGATTCCGTGAGAGGCCGACTTACCCGCGCCGTCCATCTCGCCGATGACGAGATTCTGCCGCGCGGGGCAGTCGCAATGGGCGTGATCCGTAACCTCGAAAGGCAGAATCAGGGCGAGCCTTATTACACCGTCGGACTGGAGTTCAATGAGT
>DASZUZ010000016.1:0-3669 GCA_035547415.1 Bryobacteraceae bacterium
TGCCCCGCTCGCACCGCGGACCACTCGGGAGAGAGCCGCGCCATGGACTGGCCGATCAGTACATCCCGCGTATAGCCGAAGAGCCGCTCTGCCTCTGTATTGACGCTGCGGATGCGCTGGTCCCGGTCGAAAATGATCATCGCCTCGGGCGCCGCTTCCAGCACGGCGCGCGTACTGGCTTCGGCCCGCTGCAATTCGTTCGTCTGCCTTTTCAGCAGCTTCGAATTCTTGCTCAGTTCGACGAATACCGACACCTTGGAATGCAGAATCTCCGGCACGATGGGCTTGAACAGGAAGTCCACCGCCCCCAGGTCGTATCCGCGGAAAAGATGTTCTTCGTTTTTATAGCCCGTCAGGAACAGGATGGGCGTATTGCGGGAACGTTTGCGGCTGCGAATCAGCGTCGCGGTCTCGAAACCGTCCATCTCCGGCATCCGGACATCCAGAAGGATCGCGGCAAAATCGTCCTCGAGCAGATGACGCAGTGCCTCGATTCCGGAACTCGCCTTCACCAGTTCCTGGCCAAGACTCTCGAGCGTCGCCTCGAGAGCGATAAGATTTTCCGGGCTGTCGTCGACGAGAAGGATTTTCACCTTCTCGTTGTCTGTCTTCAAAGATTCCATTCGGGCGCCGGTGGCCATCATTAATTTTCGTTCGTTCCGGGCTCGCGGCGGTCGCCGGAGTTCGATACCCAGACGCGCATCACGCTGAAGAGCTGTTCGAGATCCACCGGTTTGGTGACGTAGTCCGAAGCTCCCGCTTCAATGCACTTGTCGCGATCGCCCTTCATCGCCTTGGCGGTGAGCGCGATAATCGGCAGCGCGCGGAAACGCGGGATTTTTCGAATGGCGCGCATGGTCTGATAACCGTCCATTTCGGGCATCATGATGTCCATCAGAACCACGTCCACGTCGGGCGTACGTTCCAGTTGCTCGATGCCTGCTCGTCCATTTTCAGCATGCACCACCTGCAGATCATGATGTTCCAGGACGCTGGTCAGCGCGAAATTGTTTCGCAGATCGTCGTCGACCACCAGGACCTTCCGTCCCGCCAGCGTCGAGTCCGTCTCCCGCAGCCTGCGCAGCATCTCCTTTTGCGGCTCCGAAAGCATCTGCTCGTTGCGATGCGACATCAGCGTGCTTTCGTCGAGCAGCCGTTCCGGGGTCGGCGCGTAGCGAACGGCGCCGGAACGGGCGGCCCATCGAAGCTCGATGTCTTCCTCTTCGGAAAGCGGACGCGTGCCGTAGATAATGCAGGGCGGCTGCTGGGGAGCGCTCTGCCGGTGAATATCCTCGATCACCTTCATCGCCGATTCCTCCGGCACTTCCAGATCGATCATGACGCAGTCGAAGTATTCGTCTCCTATGATCGTGAGCGCCTCGCGGCCGCTGCGGGCGCTTCGAAGAATGACATCCGGTCCCCCCAGCAGTTCGAGTACGTGAAGCGTGTGCGTTTCGTTTTGTGAGATGAAAAGCAGCTTCCTCGCGCGCGGCTCAATGGAATGCTGGATGGTCGCGAACGCGTCTTTCAGCGAATCCTGCGAAACCGTCTTTTCCAGATACGTCATCGCGCCCAAAGCGAGACCGCGCCGGCGATTTTCATCGCCGGAAATCACGTGGACCGGGATGTGGCGCGTTTCAGGATCGTGTTTGAGGCGGTCCAGAATTGTCCATCCCACCATGTCCGGCAACGCGATATCGAGAGTAATCGCGCCGGGATGGAATTCGCGGGCGAGAGCGAGCGCGGTAGACCCGCGTAGCGCGACCAGCGCCTTGATGTTCCGCTCGTGAGCGAGTTCGACGAGAATGCGCGCGAACGTGACGTCGTCTTCGACGATGAGGAGGACGGGATCGCCGGGCTGAATCGTATTTCGATCGTCGTCGATCGTGAGCGTTTCAATGACCGCCGGTGTGTTGGCGCGCGGCGCCGGCAGAATGACGTCGAGATTCGGGGCGTGAGCGGGCGGTGCCGGCGCGATGGCGCCCGGGGCCGCTTGTTCGGGTGCGTCCGATTTCGGCGTAAACGCCGGTGTGCTGTATGTTTGCGGCAGATACAGTGTGAAGGTGCTGCCGTGGCCCGGTTGGCTCTGGAGACGGATCTCGCCGCCCAGCAGTCGCGTCAGTTCGCGGCTGATCGAGAGGCCCAGTCCGGTGCCGCCGTAGCGCCGGCTTGTGGTGCCGTCGGCCTGCTGGAACGCCTCGAAGATGATCTGCTGTTTTTCGAGCGGGATGCCGATTCCTGTATCCGTGACGGAAAATGCGAGCACGGTCTTGGCGCGGTTGAGTACGGGGTGGCGGGCGCTCCAGCCCGACGCGGCTCTTTCGACCTTCAGCCTGACGGCGCCCTGCGACGTGAACTTCAAGGCATTCGAAATGAGGTTTTTGAGCACCTGCTGCAGACGCTTGGCGTCGGTGTGCATGGTGCCGCCCAGGTTGGGATCGACTTCGACCGTGAAATCGAGGCCTTTGCCGTCCGCCACGTGCCGGAACGTCCGCGATACGTATTCTTCGAGATCCGCGAAACTGACGCTCCCCAGTTCCACGTCCATTTTGCCGGACTCGATCTTCGCGAGATCCAGAATGTCATTGATGAGCGCCAGCAGGTCCGTTCCGGACGAGTGAATGGTTTCCGCGTACTTCACCTGCTTCTGTGTGAGATTGCGGTCGCCGTTCTCGGAAAGCATGCGCGCCAGAATGAGCAGATTATTCAGCGGCGTCCGAAGCTCGTGCGACATGTTGGCGAGAAACTCGGACTTGTACTTGGATGTGAGCGCCAGTTGCTCGGCCTTCTCTTCGAGGGCCTGTTTCGCCTGTTCGACCTCTTTATTTTTCTGTTCGACTTCGGTCTTCTGTTCGGCCAGCAGTTGCGCCTTTTCCTGCAGCTCCTCGTTCGTTTGCTGGAGCTGTTCGGTGAGCGCCTGCGATTGTTTCAGCAGTTCGTCCGTTCTCATCGTCGCCGCGATCGTGTTCAGCACGATTCCGATACTCTTCGTCAGCTGATCGAGAAACGCGAGGTGGATGTCGCTGAACTGGTACATCGAGGCCAGTTCGACCACGGCTTTAACCTCGCCCTCGAAAAGCACGGGGAGAACGATCAGGTTGACGGGCGTGCCCTCGCCAAGGCTGGAGCTGATCTTGACGTAATCTCCCGGCACGTTGTTCAGAAGAATGCGTTCTTTGCGGCGCGCGCATTCGCCGATCAGGCCTTCACCGAACTGGAACCGCTTTGGCACTTCGTTTCGTTCCGAATAGGCGTAGCCCGCGGTCAGCTTGAGCACGGGCGTGTCTTCGGCTGTTTCCGTGATGTAGAACGTGCCGTGCTGCGCGGTCACAAGCGGCGTCAATTCGGAGAGAAGCAACTGCGCCACCGTGAGCAGGTCGCGCTGACCCTGCACCATGCCGGTGAACTTGGCGATGTTGGTTTTGAGCCAGTCCTGATCGGTGTTCTTGCGCGTGGTCTCGGCCAGGTTGCCGATCATCTGGTTGATGTTGTCTTTCAGGACCGCGACTTCGCCCTGCGCCTCGACCGCAATCGTACGCGTCAGGTCGCCCTTCGTCACGGCCGTTGCGACATCGGCGATGGCGCGGACCTGGGTAGTCAGGTTGGCCGCAAGCTGGTTGACATTGTTCGTAAGGTCGCGCCAGATGCCGGCGGTTCCCGGCACGCGCG
>DASZUZ010000017.1:0-2954 GCA_035547415.1 Bryobacteraceae bacterium
TTGCGGTCCGCGGAAATGCCCGGCTCTTTCAGTCCGAGGTCATGGCCCTTGCGATACCATTGCGCGGCCGCGTCAAGTTCGCCGGCATCGATGCAGACGCGCGCCGCCTCGTCCGCCATCTCGCCCTCCTGATAAAAAGCGTTGCCTGGATCCGCCGGCTCCCGCGTCACCCAGTGATCGATCACCTTCTGTTCGTACTCGCCCGTCTTCGCGCAGTTCCCCTCAAAGCCCCAGGACATCGCCATCGACCTTTCCGCATTGGCTCTGGATCGACCGTCCGGCACCGTGTCAATCGCCTTCCGCAGTAACTCACGGGCTGCCGGGCCTTTTCCTTCCAGATCGAGTTGACTCGCCTGGCGAATCGGATCGGAGGTTTCCTGGAAGAGCGCGAGCAACGCGACAAAGGGCATCAGGGGAGATGCGAGCATGGCCGGAATTATCCCATGCCGATCGCGTCTGCTCAGTTCGGAACCGAAATTGCCGTGTGGCGTCCAGAGACATGGCTGTTGGCAAGATGATCTTGTCCGCGCTCCTGTTCTTTGGCGTTTCAGCCGCCGGGGCAGTCACGCTCGTCCGGAATTTCCCGTTTCGGCGAGACGCGCTGATCCGGCGACTGGAGCAGCGAACAGGTGTGAAACTTACCATCGGATCCTTCCGCGAACGCTGGTTCCCTCCGGGATTCGACGCCGGTCAGGTGCGTGTGACCGATCGCGAAGGCGACGTTCTGAACATCGGCGCAATGCGGCTCGAATGCAGCTACGCGGGACTGCTGCGCAATCCGGCGACGCTCGACAGGATCGAAGTCAAGGGACTGCGGCTGGCGATCGACACGAAGGCTGGCGCCGCTCGCCAGATCCTCTCGTCGAAGGTCGGCGTGGTGATTGGCGCGATGCGGATCGAGGACGGCGCCATCGACGTCTCGTCCGGGACAGACGGTAAGCCGCCGGTCGAGTTTCTGGTTCACAGCCTGACGCTGCACGACCTCGGCCCCGATAGAAATCTGCGGTTCGAAGTGGCACTGCACAATCCGAAGCCGTCGGGCGAAGTGCGCGCTCGCGGCACGATAGGTTCGCTGGACGCGAAGGATCCGGGGCATGCGTCGGCGGCGGGAGATTTCACGTTTACCAACGCCGATCTGACGGCCGACGACGCGATCACGGGACTGTTGAACGCGTCCGGGCAATTCCACGGTCCGCTAAAGATGCTTGCGGTGAAGGGCACGGCGGACGTTCCGCGCTTCGAGGTGCGGAGCAGCAACCACACGGTACACATCGCGGCGCGATTCGACACCACAGTGAACGCTATGGACGGCAGCGCCGCCCTGAACGAGATCGTCACGCACTTCGACAGGACCACGGTGACTGCCCGGGGAACAGTTGCAAACGACGCGGGGCGGCCAGGCAAAACTCTTACGGTGAATGCGACCGTTGAGGACGGCCGCGTCGAGGACCTGGTGAAGCTGTTCAGTCGTGACACGCCGGGGATGCAGGGAGCGATCCGGTTTCAGGCGCGATTCACCATTCCGCCGGGCCCGCCGGATTTCCTGACGAAACTCAGAGCGGAGGGCGAGTTCGCGATTCGGCATGCGCGCTTCACGAATCCAAACGCGCAGGCGCCGGTCAATCGTCTGAGCGCGAGCGCCGAGGGTGAGTCGAAGCAGGAGGCGCGGGAGCATCCCGTTCTGGCGACGGCTGAGATTCACGGACGCGTCATGGACCGGAACGGCGTCGCGCGGCTCACGCATGTTGTCTTTGCGACTCCGGGAGTGCAGGGCGAACTGGCGGGCACGTTCGCGTTGAAGCCGAGGAACGTCGATCTGAACGGGAAATTTGAGACGAGCGGCAAACTCGCCGACACGACTTCCGGCTTCAAGGCGCTGATCGTCAAAGCCATGGGCCCGCTCTGGCCGAAGAAAGGAAAAGTCAAAGAGATCCCCTTCACCATCACTGGGCGCGCCGGCCATCCCGTTTTCCATCTGAAACTCCGCGACTAATGTGGGGCCGGGGCCTCGGCAGCCGCAATTCTGATACCCTGCTTAATCTTGATTCCCTGCGGCGAAAACATAGAAATAACTCTCCATGATCTGCGTGACGCCTTGCGGGCCATCCGCCGGTCCCCCGCCTTTTATCTCGCGGTGATCGTCACCCTGGCGCTGGGAATCGGCGCCAATACGGCCGTCTTCAGCGTCCTCGATGCCCTCCTGCTCTCGGCCCCGCCTTATCCACCCGGCAATCGGATGGTCGAAGTCTGGGAACGAACCTCCGGCCAGCAACTGCCCGTGTCCTGGATCAACCTCGAACACTGGCGTCGCGAAAACCACACCTTCGAAGACATGACGGCCATCGACGAAGCCGACCTGACACTGACGGGCCGCGGCGATGCCACGCTGCTCCATGCCGCCGTTGTCGGCGCGGGTTTCTTCCGGCTGACTGGCTGGCAACCATTGATCGGTCGCCTCTTCGATAAGTCCGACGACCGGCCGGGAGCCGCGCCCACCGCCGTCATCACGAGCGAATACTGGGCAAACAGACTGAACCGGGATCCCGGCGCTATCGGCCGGTCGCTGAATCTGGACGGAAAGTCGTATCGGATCATCGGCATCCTTCCGCCCCGATTGAAGTTCTTCAGCCAGAACAAAGATCTCTACGTGCCTGCGGGACCGCAAGAGGCGAACACGATCAGCCGCGCGGATCACGGCTCCATGGTCGTTCTCGGCGCACTCAAACCGGGGGCGACGCTCACGGCGGCGAATGCCGATCTGAACGCCATCATGAGCCGGCTTGCGCTCGCCGATCCCGGTCCGGAAAACGATCACCGCACGCACGTAGCCCGCTTTGCCGATTTTGGCGTCGGGCATGTCCGTCTGACGCTGCTGATGCTGATGGCCGCCGTCGGACTGGTCCTGATCATCGCCTGCGCCAACGTCACCAGTCTGCTGCTGATCCGAAGTACGG
>DASZUZ010000018.1:0-4919 GCA_035547415.1 Bryobacteraceae bacterium
GAAGCCGCGCTCCGGCGTTCCGAAGCGAGGTACCGCGAGTTATTCGAAAACTCTCCTTACGGTATGTTCTGTTCGACTCCGGACGGAACGCTGCTCGACGCGAATCCGGCGCTGATAACGATGCTTGGCTACAGTTCCAAAGAAGAATTGCTGTCACGGAATCTGATCCGCGATATTTGCGAAGAGCCAAACGCTCAGGCCGGACTTCGGGACAGACTTCTTCAACAGGGGCGCGCGGAAGCCGCCGAAGTGAAGTGGCGACGCAAGGACGGAAAAGTTATCACCGTTCGTATCAGCGGACGCGAGATTCAGGGAGAGGATGCCTCAGTCAATCAGATGGAGGCCATCGCGGAAGATATTACGGACCGCAAACTCCTCGAGGACCAGTTTCGCCAGGCGCAGAAGATGGAGGCCGTCGGGCAACTCGCGGGTGGAGTCGCTCACGATTTCAATAACCTGCTCACGATCATTAACGGTTATAGCGATCTGCTGCTGATCAAGCTGCAGAAAGACGATCCGGAGCGAAATCTGGTTGAACAGATCCGAGAAGCAGGCTGGAGATCGGCAGCGCTTACCCGGCAGTTGCTCATGTTCAGCCGAAAGCAGATTACGGCGCCGCGACACATCGATCTGAGCGCCGTCGTTACCGGCGTGGAGAAGATGCTGGAAAGAATCATTGGCGAGGACATTGCGCTCAGGACGTATCCGTGCCCTGAACCGTGCGTCGTTCAGGCCGACCCGGCGCGGATCGAGCAGATGGTCATGAACCTCGCAGTGAATGCCCGCGACGCGATGCCACAGGGTGGAGAACTCATCCTGCGAACCGACAGGGTTGAGCTGGACGAGACTTCCGCGCAGAGACATGTCGGAATCCGACCCGGATGCTATGTCGCGCTTACCGTCAGCGACACCGGTAACGGCATGACCGAGGAGGTCATGAATCACTTGTTTGAGCCGTTCTTTACAACCAAGGGACCGGAAAAGGGGACAGGACTGGGCTTAGCCGTGGTACACGGCATCGTCAAAGATTCCGAAGGGCACATTGAAGTTGAAAGCCAGGCCGGTCAGGGAACAACGTTCCGGGTCTATTTGCCGGAAGGCGAGAAGTCCGATGCACCGGATGCCGCGCCGCCGGCATCTGAAGGCGCTTCACCCAGAGGCGCCGAAACGATTCTGCTCGTGGAAGACAACCACGCGCTCCGGGCGCTGACGAGCGATATCCTGAGAAGCCACGGCTACTTCGTGCTGGAGGCAGTTGACGGTGTGAATGGAATACGGCTGGCTCAAGGTTACCAGGACCGGATCGACCTTCTGGCTACCGACATCGTCATGCCCGGTCTGGGGGGGAGACAACTGGCGGAGCAACTGAGCGCCGTTCATCCCGAGACAAAAGTGTTGTATCTGTCCGGGCACACGGATGATGCAGTTGCGCGGCACGGCGTCGTTCAGGATGCGGTCCAGTTCCTCGAGAAGCCTTTTGCGCCCGAAGTTCTCGCACTCAAGATTCGCGGGGTGCTGGACTCGGAGTGATCGGCACGGGGCGATTGGGCATTTGCTCTTTGCCGGCAATCGCCCCGCTGCAGATCTACCGTGGAACCGCCAAAGGCCAGGTCGAGCCCGCGGTGAATCCGCCGTCCGCCGCGATCACCTGTCCCGTGATGAAATCCGAAGCGCTGCTCGCCAGAAAGATGGCAATCCCGATCAGGTCGGAGGGCTGACCCAGCCGGTGTGCCGGCGTCCGCGCTTCCACCCAGCCGCGCATCTCCCGGTCGTCCCACAGTTTCCGGTTCAGGTCCGTCACGATAAAACCCGGAGCGATCGCATTGACCTGCACGTTGCGCGCAGCCCACTCGACGGCGAGCGCGCGGGTCATGGAGCCGATGGCGCCCTTGCTCATCCCGTACGCGCTGACGCCCGCGAGACTCTGCAGCGTATGCAGGCTCGCGATGTTGATGACCTTTCCCTGCCCCCGCTCCACCATCCGGCGGCCGCAGGCGCTCGCCATCATATAGTTGCCCTTCACGTTCACGTCGAGAATGGCATCCAGCCGGTCCGGCGGAAACGTCTCGGCGGCATGGCGGAAGTTGATTCCCGCGACATTAAACAGCACGTCGATCCGACCGAAGCGCTGCTCAATTGAAGACGCGCAGCGTTCCACCGCGGCGGCATCCGTCACGTCGCAGACCTCATACGCCAGTCCGGTCGCTTTCAGGGACGCTTCCTCGCGCGAACTGACCACGACCGTCGCGCCCGCCGCGGCAAACGCATCGGCAATCGCTCGTCCAATGCCGCGCGAACCGCCGCTGACATGGACCACCTTGTCCTTCACTGAAAAGAGTTCGTTCATGAGTGTTTTTCGAAACCGGCGATCCGGATTAAGCCGAGATCATCACCTTAATCGGCTGTTCCTTGCCGTCGAGAATCCGCTGAATGAGTTCCGGCGCGTCCGCCAGGCCGACGCGGTGCGTGATGATATCCGTCGTCCGCACAGCGCCCGACGCAATCAACTGCATCGCCTCGTCGAAGGAAGCATCGTACAGACGGCTTGTCATCAGGGAGACGTCCTTCGAGAACGCGACGCGCAGCGCGAAGGTGATATCGCCCGAGGGCACGCCATAGACGACGATACGGCCTCCGCGGCGGCAAGCCGTGAGCGCATCCCGCACGCTGGCTTCATTGCCGATACCGTCGATAACCAGATCGTACTTCTTCTCAATCTTCTCCGCCTGCAGACCTTCGCGCACGTCCAGCGTCTCATCGACGCCCAGGTCTCTGGCGCGGACCAGTTTGTCCGGCACGATGTCGGTCACGGCCACATATCCCGCGCCGAGTGCGCGCGCCGCCTGCACCACCAGCAGTCCAATGTTCCCCGCGCCCAGCACCAGCACGCGCTCGCCTTTGCGCAATTCGCCGCGACGGAGAGCGCGCACCGCGACGTCCACCGGTTCGATCATGGCGGCGGCTTCGTCGCTCATGCCCTCCGGCACGGCGCGCAACATGTAGTCTTCCAGAACCACTTCTTCGGCGTACGCCCCGTTGCGCGACACCACGCCGAGGACCTCAGTCGTATCGGAGTGGTGCACGCGGCCCGCGGCGAAGAGGGGGTCCTTGCGATCGCAGAGGATGGGATGAATCGCCACGCGGTCGCCCGGCTTCCAGTTCGATTCGCCGCACACTTCCAGCAGTTCGCCCATAGCTTCATGGCCGGGGATGATCGGGAAACGCGTGAAGGGCAGTTTCCCCGCGATACTCGAATAATCGGACCCGCAGATTCCGACTTTGCGGACGCGCATGCGCACCTGGCCGGGCTGCAGCGGCGCCGATGGCGCATCCACCAGTTTGAGGTCCCGCGGACCACTCAACATCAATGCTTTCATTTATGGAAATCTCCCGAAACAGGCGCAGGGTCAGGCCCACGCGCGTTTCCGACGAAGCGCCCTGCGGCGCTTCCCTTCGATAGTACCGAAGCGCTCGATGCCGCGCGCAGCAGGCCGTGACTGCGACACGCAGGTCGCCGGAATTTGCCGTTCCGCGCCCCCCCTGCCTGATACCGAACACACCGGAGATAACGCATCGACAGGCAGCTTCTTTACAAATCTTTTGTTGACGCCTGACAGGTTAAACGCTTAAATTCGGTGGACGTGAGAGCCGCTTGCATTCTGGGGATATTCGCTCTGCTCGTTTCGGCGCAGACGAAAGACATATCAGGTACGTGGGTTGCAAAATCGAGCAACCCGATGATGGGAGACGTCGAATTCGTCTTCGAGCTGAAGGTTGACAGGAACGGAAAAATCACCGGCACGCAGCGGGCCCCGTTCGGCGATTCGCCGATTGTCGACGGGAAAATCGACGGCAACAAGATTGAACTGACCGTAGAGACCGAGAGTTTCGGAACGATCTCAAAAGCGACGACGACCGGCGCCATTGAAGGCGACGAACTGCATATCACGCCGGCGAGGCCTGCATTCGGACGCGGACCCGGACGAGGTCCTGGCGGTCCGGCTCCGGGCGGACCTGGTGGTCCTCCACCCAATGGCGCGGGGCGCGGCGGCCGCGGCGGATTCTTTTCGCAGCCTTTGATTGCGCGGCGCGGGACGCCTACGCCCACCTACCGGGCGCCTTCGGTCGATTATTCGAAGCTGGCGAAAGTGGAGTTGCCGGCGCCCCACACGGTCGCCGCGAACGGGATGGCGAAGACGCCGCCGATGGGCTGGAACAGCTGGAACAAGTTCCACGCAAGAATCGATGACAAGACAATCCGGGAAATCGCGGACACAATGGCCGCGAACGGAATGAAAGACGCCGGATACCAGTACATCAATATCGACGATGGGTGGCAGTGGAAGCGCGACGAATCCGGAAAAATGATGCCCAACCCGAATTTCCCCGACATGAAGGCGCTCGCGGCGTATGTCCATTCGAAAGGGCTGAAGCTGGGGATTTACTCTTCGCCCGGGCCCCGCACGTGCGGCGGTTTCGAAGGCAGCTACGGGCACGAGGAACTGGACTCGAAGACCTTCGCGGAATGGGGCATCGATTTTCTGAAGTACGACTGGTGCTCGGCTTCCAGAGTCTGGCAGGACTCCGATATGCGAGCCGCGTACCAGAAGATGGGTGACGCGCTCGAGAAATCGGGGCGGAAGATCGTTTACAGCCTGTGCCAGTACGGGCGCGCGGACGCGGGCGAGTGGGGACCTCTCGTGGGCGGCAATCTGTGGCGTACGACCGGCGATATCCGGGACTCGTGGCAGTCCATGTCTTCGATCGGGTTCTCGCAGAGCGATCTGGCGAAGTTCACGCGGCCCGGATGGTGGCCGGACCCCGACATGCTCGAGATCGGCAACGGCGGCATGACACCGCTCGAATACCGGACGCACATGAGCCTGTGGGCCATGATCTCGGCTCCGCTGATCGCCGGG
>DASZUZ010000019.1:0-2339 GCA_035547415.1 Bryobacteraceae bacterium
AACGGCCGAGCCATATACTGCCCTGTCGCCCGCCAGACCACCGGACTCGCATCCATGCCCGCTTGTTCCGCCGGTGGAATCCCGTCATCCGCGAAGGCGCGCGCCTTCAACCCGTCGAGGATCGGCTGGATCGCCTTCGGAAACGGAACGCGTCCCTGCACCGGTTGCCCGAAGCTGTTGGCGCGCTGCGGATCGGTACCCACTTCGAGCAGGTTATAGAGCCGGCCCTGATGGCAGTCCCTGCACTTCGCGTTGAATATCTGCTCCCCCGCCTTCGCCTTCGCCTGGTCGATCGGACCCAGCAACCCGGCCGGCCACGCGGGCGCCTTCAGTTCATGCGTCAGAACCTCCAGCCGGTGAAGATTCGCGATCCGCAGCGTGGATTCATAGGTCGCCGGATCGAACACAGCCCCCATTCCCAGCGCCTGCCCGATGTTCCGCTCGAGAATCGAATTCGTATTCCCGTCGTAATGGATCCACTTCATGTCGGCCGCCGACCGCTGCTGCGTCGTATCCGGCACGTCCCAAATAAATGGAAAACTGACGGGCGACTGCATCTTCAGCGCATTCGCCGGGAACAGCAGGTTCCGCGCCGCGCCAAACGCGTCCACCCGTCCCGGACCCGGTTCGGTTCCGTCCACCAGCAGCTTGCCGTTCTTCAGATATGAAAGCCGCGCCTTCAGCAGCGCCACATCTGTTCGCAATCGTTCCCGAAACGAGGGCTTGTTCAGGACACCCCGGCTGCTCGCCGCGTCCGCCGCCGCGGAAGAGACGCTGTGGAAGGACGCGTCCGCCGTCGGTGTGACCGCAACGTCGTCGCCCTTCTGAACGGATGGATCGGACGCATAACCCGAGGCGCCTGCTTCGGACGGCGTGTCGGCTGCGTCCTCCTGCCGGTCGATCGCGAGCGCCAGTTGCAGCAGTTTCTTCGGATCCCGCAGGGTGGCGTCGAGCGAGTCCCGGAATTCCACCTGATACGCCTGCAGGTTGATCAGGGAAGGCGCGCCGTCGATCCGCAGATGCGTTCCGTGGTAAGCGATCTCCCCCACGTGGCACGCCGCGCAGTTGAATCCCGTCATTTCGAGTCCAGTCAGACTTTTGTCCCTGGAATGAACCGTGGTGATCCCGACCGGCAGACCGTGAGGGTTCGTGGCGCTCCGGGCATCCGGCACAAATCCGAACCGCTCCATGTCTTCGAGGAACGGCTTCCCCGTCTTCACGCTGACCACGTTCGACAGCAGGACGTAGGGCATCAGTTCGCTGCCTTCGGGGAGGTGATAAAACTCCCGCCGCTGATCGGCCGACCAGCCGTTCTCCGTATACGTGACTGGCTCCGCCGGTGTGGGGAGGGAACCCGCCGTCTTTTCCCGAGGCCCGGAACAGCCTGCCGCTCCAGGCAATCCGGCCAGCAGGACAAACCATAGGTACGGTCGCATTCGGAGAATTATATGCCTGCTTCGGGATGTCCGGAAAATAGCGGTGACAAGCCGCACTCGGACAATCTCCGGCGAGGAGGCGCGATCCGGAAGCATTGGGGCGATCCCGGGATCCTCGCCGAAAGCCGCTGAAAGAGCGGGGGATATCGCGCGCCAGCCGGATTGCCGATCAGCCTCGCGAGCCGGCATCGCGGACGCAGTTGTTCATTTGCGCTCTCGTTCCCGACAGGGTGCCGGGCGAGCAGTCGTATGATGGGACTTCGGGGCCCCTCCCGTACGGAATCTTCGCGGGAGCTGTCTTCATCCTAAGTAGTGAGAAAGGAAACGAATGGGTAATTCTCTGCTGGTTCCCATGGTTGTGGAGCAGACATCGCGGGGAGAGCGTGCTTATGACATCTACTCGCGCCTGCTGAAAGAAAACATCATCTTCCTGGGAACGCCAATCGACGATACGGTCGCGAACCTCGTGATCGCGCAGTTGCTGTTCCTTGAAGCTGAGGATCCCGAGCGCGACATCTCGATCTACATCAATTCGCCCGGCGGATCGATTACGGCCGGCCTGGCGATTCTCGACACCATGGCCTTCGTGCGGCCCGATATCGTCACGATCTGCGTGGGCCAGGCGGCTTCCATGGGCGCAGTTCTGCTCGCAGCCGGCACTAAAGGCAAGCGATTCAGCCTGCCGAACTCGCGCATCATGATCCACCAGCCGTCCATGCAGGGCCTCGCCGGACAGGCCGCGGATATCGATATCTACGCCAAGGAAATCCTGCGGATGCGGGAAATTCTGAACAAGATTCTGGCGGACGCGAGCAACCAGCCTCTCGAAAGAGTCGCGCGCGACGTCGACCGCGATTACATCATGAGCCCGGAACAGGCGACCGAATACGGGATCATCGACCG
>DASZUZ010000020.1:0-3193 GCA_035547415.1 Bryobacteraceae bacterium
GCTTTCACCGGCGTTTTCGTCATCCGAAGCTTCGCCTTCCGCGCCAACTGCCTCAACCGCTTCGGGCTCTTCTTCTTCAGCTACGGCTGCGGGCGCCTCGTTCCCGGCAGCAGTTTCTTCTTCCACGGGTTCGGTCGTTACGTCCGCGGTTGTTACTTCCGCAGCCAGTTCGAACAGACCAGCCTGCGTCTCCTGCGGAGCCGAGGTGCCAGGCGCTGGCGCCTCCTCCTGCTGGACCGGAACCGTTTCCGGCTCGGGAGTCGCGGCCCATGCCGTAGCCAGGCCGAATCCGGCCAGCGGATGTCCGGCCGGGATGGCAGCCTCAAACGAGGTGGGGACTTCGGGTTCCGCCGAAGCTTCGGGCTCGTCATCGGCGGTTTCAGTGGCCGCCACGGCAACTGCGGCAGGAGTCGCGTCTGCAGCGGACTCCGCCTCGGCTTCGGCTTGTTCCGGTTCCTGTTCTTCCGGCTCTTCCCCACGAACGTCCGCAACGGCGTATTTCGCCAGCGACTCGCCCGGAAGAACCATGAACTCTTCTTCAATGGCCGGCGAACTCACCGGCGGCAGCGGTTCGGCAGCCGTTTCGATTTCAGCCTCGGCTTCCGCTTCCGCCTCCGGCTCAGTCTCCGCGCGGGGAGAAAAGTATTTCGATTCCGGGAGACCACCCGGACCGCGCCCGCCACGCCGCCGGCGACCGCGCCGGCCGCGGCGATCGCCACGGTCGCCGCCCCGTTCCGGATGGCCTTCGCGGTTTCCCTCTTCGCGCCGCTCTGCTACAGGAGTTACCCCAGCGGCAGGCATTGCCGGCTCAGCCTCCGGAGTCTCGGCCTGCCGAACAGGCTCAACCGCCGCGGCCGCGGGGGCTTTCTCCATCTTGAGGACTTTGTCCTCCACGGTGCTGACTACCGCGTCGTACTCTTCGTTATCTTCGAAAAAATCGGAAACGTAAAGGAACGCGTCGCGCTCCAACCCGATATCCACGAATGCGGATTGCATTCCCGGCAGCACGCGCGTTACGCGCCCCTTGTGGATGCTGCCGGCCAGGGAATATTCTTTTTCCCTCTCGTGGAAAATTTCCACGAGCTGGTCGTCTTCGAGGATCGCTACTCTCGTCTCGTGTTTACCTGTCGAGACGATAAGTTCTTTGGACATGCATTTCTCCTGTTGGGCTCCATGAAGAGCTCGAACCCAGGAGAATCCGGACCCGAATCGAAAGTGCTGCGCCCTGCGTAAGGATCGTCTGGGCGCCTCCCGCTTGCGCGGACGGCCCTTGCTCGACCTAAAATCTAAAACTCACGCGAGCCGGAGGGTGGAGGATACGTCTTGAAAATCCGCTCAACACCCAGCATCGGCCTCGGGGAACCCCATTCGGACAACCCAATCATCAGGGCTGCGGTCCGACGACTCTCTTCTGGCTCCCAACCTCAAGTCAAATAAATCGTTACACTCTGAACGGACTCCGAAAGCGCCGCCACGCAGCGCCTCTCCCATCCGCCCAATCCATTCCGTTTCAGTTCACAAATCTGCGTACACGAACACTGTTGACAAGCCCGAGCATCAGAAACGTCGACCAGATGCTCGACCCGCCATAGCTCATCAGTGGCAGCGGAATACCGGTTACCGGCATCCTTCCCACCACCATTCCCACATTTACCAGTATATGAAATAACAGCAGGGATCCGACACCCATACAAATGTACATACCGGCGCGATCCGGGGCGGTTTGGCCATCCTGGACAACCTGCATGAGCAATACGAAAAACAATATCAGTACGAACATTACGCCGACGAAGCCATGCTCTTCGGCAAACGCCGAGAAAATGAAGTCCGTATGCGGCACGGGCAGAAACCGGAGCTGTGTCTGGCTGCCTTTCGTGATTCCCTTCCCCCAGGTCCCTCCGGCCCCGACGGCGATCTTCGACTGGATCAACTGGTATCCCGTCCCCTGAGGATCGCGTTCGGGATCGAGGAAGCTGACAATCCGGTTTCGCTGGTATTCCTGCAGGTGGGAAAAGGCGATCGGCACGAGAACAAGCGCCACGACGGCAATTGCCGCCCAGTACTTCCAGGGGAGCCCCGCCAGGAAGACTCCTACCGCGAGAATCGGAAGATAGGTCAGCGATGTCCCCAGATCCGGCTCCTTCGCGATCAGCGCCATCGGTACAAGGATCATTCCCGCCAGTTTCAGCAGATCGCGGATTTCAAGCACCTCGGTCCGCAACTCCGTCAGGAACCGGGCCACTAACAGGACGATCACGATCTTCGTGAATTCGGAAACCTGCAGATGTATGCCGGCCGGAAGCGCGATCCACCGGGTCGATCCGAACGCCCGCTTCCCGATAATGAGCACGGCAAGCAGCAGGACCACAGACGCGATATACATCGGATAAACCCGCTGCATCAAAGCGTGATAGTCAAGCTGCGTGGTGATCCACATCAGCACGATTCCCGCCCCGATATAGACCAGTTGCTTCCACCAGGCGCCCTGCCACACCGTGTCATGAGTCGCGCTGAAGATCTGCACGACTCCCAGGCCGCAGATCACCAGAATGATGAACAGCATTACCCAGTCAAAGTCTTTTGAGTTGCCGGATTGGAACATGGATCAGATTCGGGGAGGAGGCGCCTGCGGTTGCGGCGCTTTCGGCGTGATGGCGCCCACAAGGCTCGAGGCCGGACTCTGCCGGATTCGCTCCGCTTCAGCCAGCCGTTCTTTCTTGTTGAAGTAGGACACCATCACGTCCCGGGCGATGGGAGCCGCGAACTGCCCGTGCAGTCCGACATTTTCCCAAAGGACCGCGATGGCAATCTCAGGCTTGTAGCAGGGCGCAAATTCCACGAACCACGCATTGTCTTTCACATCTCTGTGAGTTCGTTCATAAGCCGCGGACGCAACCTGCGCGGATCCGGTCTTTCCGCAAACATCGATATTGGGAAGCCTTGCGCGAACACCGGTGCCACCCTCGTTCACGACCCCATACATGCCGTACACAATCTTCTGAACGTTGTCCGGATTCAGCGTCCACTGATGGGGCTTCTCGGTCTTCGTTTCAGACAGGAGCAGGTGAGGTACGTGCCACACGCCGCCCACCGCGAGCCCGCCGATGGCGCGGGCCAGTTGCAGCGGCGTCACGGTCAAAGCGCCCTGCCCGATGGAAACCGAAATCGTCTCACCGGCGAACCACTTCTGACG
>DASZUZ010000021.1:0-4665 GCA_035547415.1 Bryobacteraceae bacterium
GGCCGGGAACTATTCCGGGACGGCGCAGCTCTACGTCGGGACGGCGGTGAGCGGTTCGGTCGAGAAGGCGAACGAGGTCCGGCTGGAAGCGGCCGGCGTGATTCCGATGGAGCCGCCGATCCCCATCGTGGGAAGCGCCGAGGCGGGCATCCGCACCATCCTGCGGCTGGTCGGCAAGGAGGGCTTCAAGGAGACCGTGAACGTGGGGTACAGCGGCGGCGCGTGGAGCCTCGATCTCGGTCTGGATGTGCAGATCGGCGCGCTTGCGGACCTGGCGAACGAGGCGTTTCTGCGGATCGAAATCGAGACGGAAGAGATCTGCTCGGTCATCTGGCCGTTCTCGCATCGCCGGCTGGGCGAAACGGGCGTGGAGGTCAAGGTTCCCGTCAGCATCAGTTCCGGCAAGGTCACGGTCGGAACGCCGACCTCGACGCCAATTGCGCCCGATTCGATCGAGACCGATCTGCAGGACGAGCACGCGCCGACGCACTGCATGGACCTGCAGGAGCTGGGGAAGTTCCTGTGCGGGAAAGGGAAGCTGCCGCCGGATATCTGTTCGGTTCTGTTCCCGGCGAAACCGGGAACGCCGCCCGTCGGGCCTTCGGTCGGTCCGCCGGTGGGGCCGCATGTCCGGCCGCCTCCGGTCACACCGCCTCCGGTTACGCCGCCGCCGGCTCCGGTTTCCGCTCCGACGGGGAGAACGCGGAGCGATCCGATCGAAATGCAGTGGTACAAACCGGACGATCTGTACGAGACGCCGATCCTGCTGGACGGGAAGCCGTACCATCGCAAGAAGCCCGGGCAACCGCTGCCGCCGCCTCATTCGAATCAGGAGATCGGCGTGGAGGGGCAGTTTTTACCGAAAGTGGGGAAACTGCTGATCCTCGCGTTCGAACCGGACAGCGGAGCGAAAGGCCGTTTCAACGCGAGACTGAGAGCGCATGGCTACGCCGGCGTGGGGACGGACGCCGACCACAATCAGGATCTGCAGTGGGCGGGGCCGGACGAGTTCAATAATTTGTGGCCGTTCGATTCGAGCGCGAACCGGAGCGCGGGGCCGCTCCAGAACGATCTGCAACGAATTACGTTTTCAGACCGCCCTGGAGATCCTCCGCAAACGATGACGATCGGGCAGTTCAAGAGCCTCGGGTTGCACCGCGATCACAAGTTCTTCCGGATCCGGTGCATCAGCCTGACGCCGAACGCCTGCCCGCCTTAGCCGAGCGTGTTGATGGTGGCGACGCGGGTGGCTTCGTACGCGGTGATGGCGGGTTCCTGCTTCATGATCCAGCCGAGTTCGTCGACGCCTTCGAGAAGACAGGTCTTCGAGAAAGGATCGACCGGGAATTCCACCTTCTGACCATCCGGGAGCGTGATGGTCTGGGAGGCGAGATCCACTTTCACGGTCGCGTCTTCGGGCAGTTCGAAGAGCTTCGCGTGCACATCCGACGGAACGACGATCGGGAGCAGCGAGTTCTTGAGCGAGTTCTGCTTGAAGATGTCCGCGAACGACGTGCTGATGACGGCGCGGAAGCCGAACTGCGTCAGCGCCCACGGGGCGTGTTCGCGCGAACTGCCGCAGCCGAAGTTATCGCCCGCGAGCAGGATCTGCGCGTTCTGCCCGCGCGGCGTGTTCAGGATGAAGTTCGGGTCCTGACGCCAGTCGCTGAACAGGTTCTTGTCGAGGCCTTCCTTCGAGGTCGTCTTGAGGAAGCGCGCGGGAATGATCTGGTCGGTGTCGATGTTGTTCATCGGCAGCGGCACGAGGCGCGATTCGAATGGCGTAAATGGCTTCACAGGATGGTCCTCACGTCAGTGACTACGCCGGTGATGGCGCTGGCGGCGGCGGTCAGCGGGGAGGCGAGGAAGGTGCGTCCGCCCTTGCCCTGACGGCCTTCGAAGTTCCGGTTGGAGGTGGAGACGCTGTACTCACCGGGCTGCAACTGATCGCCGTTCATGGCGATGCACATGGAGCAGCCGGGTTCGCGCCAGTCGCAGCCGGCGGCGCGGAAGACGTCGGGGAGCCCTTCGGCGATCGCCTGACGCTTCACTTCCTGGGAACCGGGAACGACCATGACGCGAACGTTCGGATTCACCTTGCGGCCCTTCAGAAGTTGGGCGGCGGTGCGGAGATCCGAGATGCGTGAGTTGGTGCAGCTTCCGATGAAAACCACGTTGACGGGGTGGCCGAGGATCGGCTTGCCCGCTTCGAGGCCCATGTACGCGAGCGCTTTGGAGATGGCGTCGCGTTCGAGGTGGTCCGAGATGGAGGACGGCTCGGGGATCGGTCTGGTGATCGGCACGCCCATGCCGGGGTTGGTGCCCCAGGTGATCATGGGTTCGAGCGCATCGCCGTCAATGGTGACTTCCCGGTCGAAGGCGGCGCCTTCGCCGGTCGGCAACTGCTTCCAGCGAGCGACCGCGGCGTCCCAGTCGGCGCCCTTCGGGGCGAACTGGCGGCCGTGGAGGTAGTTGAACGTGATATCGTCCGGGGCGATCATGCCCGCGCGGGCTCCGGCTTCAATCGACATGTTGCAGACCGTCATGCGGCCTTCCATGTCGAGAGCGCGGATGGCGGCGCCGGAGTATTCGAGGACGGAACCGGTTCCGCCGCCGATGCCGATCTGCGCGCAGAGAGCGAGGATGATGTCTTTCGCCGAGACGCCGGTCTTCAGCGAGCCGTTGACCTGCACGCGGAAGGTCTTCGAAGGCCGCTGCAGCAGCGTCTGGGTCGCGAGGACGTTCTGGACTTCGCTGGTCCCGATCCCGAAGGCGAGCGCGCCGAACGCGCCGTGCGTGGCGGTGTGGGAATCGCCGCAGACCACGGTCATGCCGGGCTGGGTGAGTCCGAGTTCGGGTCCGATGACGTGAACGATGCCCTGATGGCTGGAATGCACGCCGTAGCAGGGGATTCCGAATTCCTTACAGTTGGCTTCGAGCTGCGCGACCTGTTTGGCGGCAATGGGGTCGACGATGGGAAGCGAGCGATCCGTGGTGGGGATGCTGTGGTCCGTGGTGGCGACGGTCAGATCCGGGCGGCGGACCTTGAGGCCGCGTTCGCGAAGACCCTGGAAGGCTTGCGGGGAGGTGACTTCATGGACCAGGTGAAGGTCGATGTACAGGAGCGAAGGGGCTCCGGGTACTTCTTTGACGACGTGCGCGTCCCAGACTTTCTGGGATAAGGTACGGGTGGACATGGCTGGTTTGATTGCCGGGGCTACAGAGCCTGGCAGACTGCTTCTCCTACTTGTTCCGTTGTGGCCGGCGCTCCGGCGGGTTTCAGGTCGGCGGTGACTCGCCCGCTGGTGAGCACCTGTTCCATGGCTCGATTGACGGCGGCGGCTTCCTCGGTGAGTCCGAAGCTGTATTCGAGCAGAGCCGCGACCGATCCGATTGCGCCGAAGGGGTTGGCCTTGTTCTGGCCGGCGATGTCCGGGGCGGAACCGTGGACCGGCTCGTAAAGACCCGTCCAGGCGCCGCTGGGTTTCTTCGCGCCGATGGAGGCCGAGGGCAGCATTCCGATGGATCCGGCGAGGACCGCTCCCTCATCGCTGAGGATATCGCCGAACATGTTTTCGGTCACAAGCACGTCAAAGCGCTTCGGGTTCAGGACGAGCTGCATGGCGCAGTTATCGACCAGCAGGTGATCGAGCGTGACGTCCGGATAATCCTTCGCGACTTCGACCACGACGCGGCGCCAGAGCTGCGAGGTTTCGAGCACGTTCGACTTGTCGACCGACGTCAGCTTCTTGCGGCGCTTGCGGGCGAGTTCGAAGGCCATGCGGGTGACGCGATCGATCTCGCTCCGCGTGTAGACCATCGTATTGACGCCGCGAGGTTCGGGGCCGTCTTCGAAGATGCCGCGGGGCGTCCCGTAATAGATGCCGCCGTTCAGTTCGCGAACGATGATCATGTCGACGCCATCCACGAGGGAGTTCTTGAGCGGCGACGAATCGAGCAGGGCCTTGTAGCTGCGCACCGGGCGCAGGTTGGCGAACACGCCCATGGCCTTACGGATGCCGAGCAGGCCGCGCTCCGGACGTTTTTCCGGCGGCCACTCATCGAACTCGGGCAGACCGACCGCGCCCATCAGGACGGCGTCGGCTTCGAGCGCGAGCTTTTCGGTTTCGGACGGGAAGGGCGTGCCGGTCTTGTGGATGGCGACTCCTCCGAGGAGCGCTTCGCGAAGCGTGAGCTGATGCTTCCACTTTTCCGCGACGACACGCAGGACCTTTACGGCCTCGCGGGTGACTTCGGTTCCAATGCCGTCACCGGGGAGGACAAGGATGTTGAGGTTCAATTTCGGTGCGATCTCCTTAAGATACGGCAGGCGAAAGCGCCTGCCCCACAATCTGGCTGCGACGGGCGAGATCGGCGATCTCTTCGTCCATCAGGCCTTTCTTATTGTCCGCCAGGGCCGTAATTTCCTGGTATACGAAGTCGAGCTCCTCTTTGTTGAGGGCGAAGCCGAGGTCTTCGCAGCGCTTCTTCAGCGCGTGGCGTCCGCTGTGCTTGCCGAGGACGAGCTTGCCTTCGGGCACGCCGACGGATTTCGGATCGATGATCTCATACGTGGTCCGCTCCTTCAGGTAGCCGTCCTGGTGGATGCCGGCTTCATGCGCGAAGGCGTTGCGCCCGACGATGGCCTTATTGGGTTGCGGACCG
>DASZUZ010000022.1:0-1788 GCA_035547415.1 Bryobacteraceae bacterium
GCCCGTTTTGCCGACGCTCTTTCTTGAGTTCCACGGGATGAATACGGGCGAAGTCCGCGAACGAGCCGAACTGGTGCGATCGCTTGCGACGGAGCATGGTGCGCATGCGTTCGAGTGGAGGACGGATCCGGCGGAGCGGGAGCGGCTTTGGAGCGCGCGTCACCACGCGTATTTCGCTTCGCGCGCGCTGCGCCCCGGCGCGGAAGTGCTGACGACGGACGTCTGTGTCCCCATTTCGCGGCTCGCGGAGTGCATCGTCGAAACCCGAACCGACCTCGAGAATTTTTCGTTTCTCGCCACCATCGTCGGCCACGTGGGCGATGGCAATTTTCATGTTCTCTGCGTCATCGATCCGAACAGCCCGGCGGAACGGGAGGAGGCGGCTCGATTCTCCGATCAACTGGTCCGGCGGGCGCTGCGGATGGCCGGTACCTGCAGCGGCGAGCACGGCGTGGGGATCGGGAAGATTGGCTATCTCGCGGAGGAGCACGGTGCGGGGCTGGACGTGATGCGGACGATCAAGAGAGCGCTCGATCCGGAGAATCGGATGAATCCGGGGAAGACCGTGGTCATTGGAACACCGGAGCGGGTTCGATAGCGACTTAACAATTTTTTACGGGAGAGGCGTGCGCCATGCCGCGTCGAATCGGATAGTCTGGCATTACATTGTCGCCCGGTTTCGGCCGGGTTTCGGAAGGATGATCGCCTCATGACCAGAACCCGATTTCTCTCCGCGGCCGCATTGATCCTGTTCTCCGCGGTGAGCGGAATCGCCCAGACTCCGACGGCGCGGATCGTCAATGCCGCGAACACGTTCCTCTCGACGCTCGACCCGGCGCAGCGGCAAAAGGTTGTGTTCGCCTTCGATGACGAGGAACAGCGGAAGCGCTGGTCGAACCTCCCGACCACCATGGTTCCGCGGGCCGGCCTCAGCATGAAGGAGTTGACGGCCGCGCAGCGGAGCGCGGTAATGAGTCTCCTTTCTTCGGCGCTCAGTGCGCGGGGATTCGAGAAGGTCCAGCAGATCATGGAAGGCGACGAAATGCTGAAAGCGGGCGCGAGCGGCGGCCGTGGAGGACGGGGCGCCGGCGGCGGTCCGATGTTCGGGAAAGATCTCTATTACGTCTCGATCCTCGGAACACCGTCTGTGAAAGAACCCTGGATGTTCCAGTTCGGAGGGCATCATCTGGCGCTGAATGTCACGATCGATGGAGATCGCGGCATCCTGACGCCGACGCTCACCGGCGCTCAGCCCGCGCTCTATACGCTGAACGGCAAGACGTACCGCCCGTTGGGCCGGGAGAGCGATAAGGCGCTGGCGCTGCTGAACGCTCTCAACGAAAATCAGCGGAAGCAGGCCATCCTGGGCTTTCGGCTCGCCGATCTGGTGCTCGGCCCAGGGCAGGACGGCAAGACGATTCAACCGGAGGGGCTGAAGGCGTCGGCGATGAATGACAAGCAACGCGCGATGCTGCTCGATGTAATTTCCGAGTGGGCGGGGATCGTTCATGAAAGCGCTGCCGCGGCGCGCATGGCCCGGTTGAAAGCCGAGACCAACGAAACGTGGTTCGCCTGGAGCGGACCCACCACCCCCGCCGCGAGCGGCAATATCGCGGCTTACTATCGCGTTCAGGGGCCCCATCTCGTGATCGAGTACGCTCCGCAGACTTTGGGCGGGGATCCTTCGCTGCATGTTCATACGATGTACCGCGATCCGACCAACGATTACGGAAGAAAACCGGCGGTGCGATGAAACCGGCGATTGCCGCGGCGATTCTTTGCATGGCC
>DASZUZ010000023.1:0-3530 GCA_035547415.1 Bryobacteraceae bacterium
GACCCCGATATGGATCCGATTTTCATCGCCAGCGGGTACGGTGTGCGCGCCGGCGCGAGGCTGGGACGTATCGCAAATATCGACGTGGCGCCGACGATTGCAAACCTTCTTGGCATTCGACTGCCGACCGCGAAAGGGACACAGATTCCGCTGCAATAGGGGACTCAATCATCGCCTTGCCGCTCGCATACACGCGAGTTCGAACTGACTTCCGGATCCCGGCTCGCGGGCCACTACTTGATGTGGCGACGGAGAGTGAACGCTTCCGGACGGCCATTTTCGCGCTCCAGGCGCTTCCAGTCATCCTGTACGTGGATTAATTTGCCAGTGACATGGTTGGAGCGTTCGGACGCGAGGAAGAGCGCAAGCTGGATCTGCTTCTCGGGCGGAATGCCTCCGGTGAGGCGCACGTGCTCCGCGAGTTCGATTTCCGTCGCCCCGGCATTGTATCCGGCATGGAGGATTTCGTCCGTCATGCTGGTATAAACTTCGCCGGGAATCATGGAGTTGATCTGAACGTTATGGTCGAGCAGTTCTTCGGCGACTGTCTCCACGAAGCGGACGAGAGCCGCTTTGCTGGCTGCATAGGGGGCGAGGTTCGGCCTGGGACCGGCGGCGCCCGAACCCGACACCACAATGATTTTGCCGCTGCGGCGGTGGAGCATCTGGGGCAGAACGGCGCGGCAGGAATTCATCACGCCTAACACGTTGGTTTCGAACAGCTCGCGCCACTCACGGGGTTTCTGTTCCGCGAAGGGCCCGATGGGTCCCTGCACACCAGCATTCGCGACCAAAACCTGGACACAGCCCCACGTGGCGGTCATGCGATCGACGGCGGCCGCGACCTGTTCGAAATTGCACACGTCCGCGCGAAGCCGGAGAGCCATGCCGCCTGCTTGCTCAATTTCGAATTTGGTGGCGTCGAGTTCTCCCTGGCTGCGGCCTAAAAGGCCAACGCGCGCGCCGGCTTGAGCAAATCCGAGCGCGAGGCGCTTGCCGATTCCACGGCCCGCTCCAGTGATCAGGACACTTGCATTCTGCGGGGAACGCAAAGGAACATTTTACACTGCGGCGCAAAGTGGGCCGATCCGGGTCATCAGTAGTCCGGATCGGACGGCCTGTTCCGCGCTCACCGTGGCCAGGGATCACCCCCCCGCAGTGGCTTCGATGCCGTCGAGATACTCGCTGAGCGCTTCACGAAGGAGCGCGGAGAGGAGTTGATTCGCCTCCCCCGCGATCTTCCTTCGCGCTGACTCGCGAATCAGCCTTTCATAGATGTCCTGCGGAAGCGTCACGGTCAGCTTACGGAAGCTTCCTTTTTCTCCGTAAGGCGGATTAGGGTCGGTCTGTATGTGATCGTTTGTGGGCGTCATCGGCCAGCGACTCCGGTTTCGCTTTTCAATGAAAGTTCTTTGGTCGTATGCAGATCGCGGGTCAGGTTCTGGAGCAACTGCTCTTCCCTCCCGCCATCCAGTTCGCGTTCCAGCCTTCGCAATGCGAGACTGACGACGTCGCGATGGTGGAGGTCGCTTCCGAGCTTCGAGGACAGTCTGAGCCAGAGTTCGTGGAGGCGTTCCACGTCTTCGGGCCAGAGCCTGGGAGGATGAGGGCCCAGATTGACGTACGCGCTGGGGCGACCAGGTGACAGCGTTTCGAGTGAGAACGGGTGCCTGGGTTCCGGCAACTGCTCCCATGCCTGACCGATGCGAAGGGCGAGCTCATTGGAGTCCATCTTCGGAGAGACACCCGTTACGAGGCGAGAGGCTCTGAGCTTCGCCGCCGTTTGCACGAGAGCGTGATAGGGATCGAGACCGGGCACCACCAGAAGGTCCACGGCTTTCCCTTCCTTTTCGGCCATGGCGACGACACGGGTAAACAGATCGCGTTCATAGTCGGCGAAAAGCTGGTCGTCGTGCAGGGCGTACTCGCCGGCGCCGGCGCTGACGAGCCGCACGGTGACAACGACAATGTCATGACGGCGCAGATTGGTCTTTCGAAGAACGCTCCGCAGGTGCGCCATCTGGCTGTAATCGCGAACTGCCACGAGGACGCAGCCGGGGCGGGCGTGAATGGAGCCGTCGGCGATATCCGGCTGGACATCCAGCTTGAATTGCTCGAGTCCTTTCTTCTCGTCCTTGCGGCGGGCGGCATTGATGCGGTCCGAAATCGTGAAGACGGCGAACAGAATCACGGTGAAGGCGATGCCGTAGATGGTGGCAATACGCTTCGAAACGAGGTTCGCGGCGGCCACGAGGAAGAGAACCAGCGTGGTGGCGATGAGGCCAACCGGGATCTCGCGTCCGCCGATGCGAATATTACCCGGGTGCTTGTATTCCTGATCGTTACGCTTGAAGCGGAGCACCGTGACGCCCAGGGATTTCAGAAAGAAACTCCAGACAACACCGAACGCATAGGCTTCGCCAAGAACATAAAGGTCGCCGCGACTGGCAATAATGGTGACGACCTGGAGAATGGCAATTGCGTTGATGAGTCTGTATGTCGTACCGAATCGCTGGTGCGGCTTGCGAAACCAGTCCACCAGCACGCGGTCTTCCGCGACGCGATTGAGCACGCCGTTGGCGCCGATCAGGGACGTGTTCACGGCTCCTGACAGAATGAGCACGCCAACGATGACGACAAAGGCGTGGAACAGCAATCGCAGCGGCTCCGGACCGGCAAGGTGCATGGCGAGACCGCCGAGGAGATTCTCGGTATAGCCGGCGCGAGCGGCATCAGGAATGATGAATCCGGCGAACAGCGTAACAACGCCCGTGCAGAGCACGGCGTAGCAGCAAACAACATTGGCGGTGAGCTTCAGATTGCGCAGTTTGGGATAGGCGATCTCGCGATAGACCTGCGCCAGGGTTTCGAAACCGCTCATCGAGAGCAGCGAGTGGCCGAAGGCGATGATGATGGCGACGACAGGGAAGGTCGGCCAGATAGTGCCCTTGAACCACCCCTGGCCTTCATCGCTGAAGTGCAGGCTCGAAACAGACGGCGGCGGCGGAATCTGCGCGGGGCCGCGCATCAGTAGAGTGAGCGGGCACCAGATGAGAAAAATGCCGACCATTACGGTTGTGATCTGCATAATCCGGAGCGCTTTTCCGCTCGATTCGTGAATTCCTTTGATGTTGTTCCACCAGAAGTAGGCGGTCACGATAAGCCCGAAGGCGGCGGCGAAAAGATTGGGAGGGACGCGCAGGCTCGAGTGCGCCATGGCGGCGATTTCGTTCAGCAGACGGCCGAGATACTGACCGGCGCTGACGCCGCTGATGAGACCGGTGAGAATGTAATCGAAGATCAGGGCAGAAACCGACAGGCGCGCCATGAAGGGGCCCATCGCATCACGGACCACGACATAGACGCCGCCGCGCACGAACATGCTGCAGCCTTCCACGTAGACGGACCGCACCGCGAAACTGAACAACATGACCGCCAGGATGAACCAGGGCGCGCTCTTCCCGATGGCCTGTTCAGCGATGCCGCCGGCATAGAACGCGGAGGAGGCGAGGTCGCTCAGAACAATCGCA
>DASZUZ010000024.1:0-5009 GCA_035547415.1 Bryobacteraceae bacterium
TGCCGAAAAACAAACCGACCGCGGCGGAGAGCGAAACTCCCACCACGATCGCGCTGACCGGAACCGCCATGGGGACCGGAGTGGCATTGCGAACCGCAATCGCGACGCCCCATGCCAGGATCACGCCGGCCAGGCCGCCGATCGCGGCCATGAGCGAAGACTCCACAAGGAACTGCCGCAAAATGTCGCGGCGGCGCGCGCCGACCGCCTTGCGAATCCCGATCTCGTACGTTCGTTCCGTGACCACGGCCAGCATGATGTTCATGATCACGACGCCGCCCACCACCATGAACACCGACACGATCGCAACCGCCGTGCCCGCAATGGCGGCCGTCATCTGCTTCCACATCGACACGACCGCATCGGCCGTGAAAACGCCGAAATTGTCGTCCTCTTTCGGCCGCAGATGCCGCCACGCGCGCAGTAATTGCCGCACTTCGTCTTCGGCCTCGATCAGGCGGCCGTCCATCGCAAGCGCATGGTAAGCGAGACCCTGGCGCGCGCCATAGTACTTGATGTAGGTTTCGATCGGAATAATCACGAAGTTATCCATCGAGTTTCCGAACACCGAGCCTTTGGGCTTCGCCACTCCGATCACCTCGAAACGGATTCCGTCCATCTCCACGGTCTTGCCGATGGCATCAAGACCGGGAAACAGGCGCTCTTTGACGTCGTTTCCGAGCATCGCAACCGGCATCCGCCGCTGATTTTCGAATTCGAGAGGAAAATGGCCCGTCGCCGCCTGGTAGTTTCCGATGATCTCGATATTGGGACTCGCGCCATCCAGTTCCACCCGCTCCATGGTCTTGCCGTTCCCGGCGACCGTCGCGTTGCGGTCCGCCTCCATGCCGATTTCGCGGCTCAGTTGGACGTGGTTCTTCAGGAAGTCGAACTCCTCCCGGCTCAACTGAGGATTCCGGCGCTGCATTTCGAGGTACTTCTTCGGGTCCCACTGGCCGATCATCACCATGCGCGCGATCACGAAGCTGCCCGCGCCCAGGCCTTCGTTGATGTGTTCGGCGATATACACATTCATGCCCTCGATGACGGACATGACGGCGATCAGCGTCGTGGTCGCGAGGATGACTCCCAGCAGCGTCAGAATGCTGCGCAACTTGCTCGCGCGCAGCGATCCGAGAGCGATCGACGCCGCTTCGACCAGCGTGGAGTTCCTGGACACTGTGGTGGAAGACGCAAATCCGGGGAGCGATGTTCCCCGAATTACGCGACAATCGGGCGATGGCAACCACCCAGTACCACGAGCCGCCCGGGGAACTCACGCCCGCTGTCCGGACCTTCGCCCGCATGATCACGTCCCTGACCGAAGAGGCCGAAGCGATCAACTGGTATGAACAGCGCATCGCCGTGGAGCAGGACGAGCAGGCGAAGGCGATCATGCGCAACGCGCAGAAAGAAGAATTCAAGCACTTCAGCATGGACCTCGAATTCCTTGCCCGCGCGAAACCTGTGTGGCGCGCGATCCTGCGGGAAGTCCTGTTTCAGGAAGGCGACATCGTGAAACATGGCGAGGAGGCCGAGGAACACGCTGGCTGATGCCGGGCCGCGAATTGACACCGAACGCCTGATCCTGCGCCGCTGGTGTCAGGACGACCTGGAGCCATTCGCGCGAATGAATGCGGATCCGCGCGTGATGGAATACTTCCCGCGTACGCTGACGCCGGCGGAGAGTGACGCGCTCGCTGATTTCGTTGAGGACCATTTTGCGCGGCGCGGGTTTGGTCCGCTCGCGGCTGAGATCCGCGAGACAGGCGCCTTTGCCGGCTTCATCGGCCTGTCCGTGCCCTCCTTCGAAGCGCACTTTACCCCGGCCGTCGAGATCGGCTGGCGGCTGGCGTACGAGTACTGGGGACAGGGTTATGCGACGGAGGGCGCCCGGGCGGTTCTGTGGCTTGCCTTCGGCGAACTGTCCCTTCCCGGGATCGTTTCATTCACCGTGCCCGCGAATATGCGTTCGCGCCGGGTCATGGAGAAACTCGGGATGACGCGCGACCCCGCTGACGATTTCGACCACCCGAAGGTGATGCCGGGACATCCGCTGCGGAGGCATGTCCTGTACCGCCTTCACGCGCCGTCTTTACGCTCCTGAACTCCGTTAAGCTCTCAACCCGTATAAACTGGTTTCGCAATGTTCCAGAGTTCAAACCTGTCGCGGCGGCAGTGGCTCGCCTCCTCGCTTTCTCTCGCCGCCGCGCCGCTGCTTGCGGCCAAAACCTCCCGAACCATTGGCGTTCAGCTCTATACCGTTCGCGGAACCCTGATGAAGGATTCCGATCACGTTCTGAAGACAATCGCCGAAATCGGATACAAAGAAATCGAAGGCTCCAACCGCGCTGACCTGATCGCGCTCCTTCCGAAGATCAAGGAACTGGGCATGAAGGCCGTTTCTTGTCACGTGGAAACGCCGCTCATCACAGGCGACTGGGATAAGTACAAGGGCATGAAACAGGTTCCGCTCGAAGAGGCCATTGAGAGCGTGAAGAATGCCGGCGTCACGTATTTCACCATGGCGTACATTCAGCCGCAGGCGCGCGGCGATCTCGATTTCTACCGCCAGACCGCGGACAAAATGAATCATGTCGGCGAACAGTGCCGCAAAGCGGGTCTGCAGTTCGCGTATCACAACCATGCGTTTGAATTCGGCGGAAAGCCGGGCGAGCGGCCCATCGACATCTTCCACGAACGTCTCGACAAAAAGCTGGTGGCGCTCGAAATGGATATCTTCTGGGTCAGCGTGGCCGGCAACGATCCGCTGGAAATGCTGAAGCAGTGGAAAGGCCGTGTCGCGCTTCTCCATCTGAAGGACAAAGCGAAGGACACGCCGGTGCAGTACAACGAAGGCGTTCCGCGGACCTCGTTCAAAGAGGTCGGCAGCGGCGTTCTGAACATCCCGGCGATCCTGAAGGCCGCTCCCGCGGCCGGCGTGAAGCACTATTTCGTCGAACAGGATCAGACCGCCGGCGATCCGCTCGACAGTCTCCGCAAGAGCTTCCAGTACCTGCAAAGCGTGTAGCCGACGCTGAAGCCGGAGGGGCGGACGGCCTGATGCGCCGTTTCCGCTCCGGCTTCTCGTTCAAAGACGAGGAGAAGCGCGAGCGCGTCTCTACAATAAAGATTGGCGTCGAACGAACAAACCGAAGTACCCTGTAACGGTTGTACGGAATGCTGCAGAAGCAGTCAGCTTCTTCTGCTCCACCCGGACCAGGGCGATGACGTCGAGTCGTACCGGTTTCAGATTCTGACCGACCGCGCCTCCGGCACACAACGCTTTGCGCTTGCTACGGATGAGAAGGGAACCTGCGTGTATCTCGGTCCCTCGGGCTGCACGATTTACGAGCGCCGTCCCCTCCTGTGCCGCAGTTTCGACTGCCGGAAGCACTATCTCATCCTGCCCAGGCAGGACCGCGACAATCTCGTGCGGCTCGGCTTTTCGTCCCGAGCCGTGTTCAATGCCGGAAGATCGCGTCTGAAGACCCTCAGCCCCGCCGAGCGGAAAGAGTGCCTCGATAAACGCGAAGAGTTCTTCTCATAAGCGGCTCAGTTCGATCGCAGCCCAACCATGGGATCTATCCGCGGTGCTCTCCACGCGGGGATGTATCCGGCGAGCGTGGCAACCGCGCTTACCGCCGCGCCGATCGCGATAAAGGTCGCCGGATCGCCCCGCGTAGTACCAGACAGGAGGCGTCCTTCCCCTGTCCTCAGTGGCCGGCCCGACTGGGATTATTGGCTGTTTTGCGGGTTCCGGAGTTTCAGGCGGCGCAACTCCCAACCTCCTTTGGCCTCCAGATTCATCGGATTCGCGGTGCCGACAAAGAGATTCTGGCCATCGGCGGAAGTAATCATGGTGCGGAGACCGTAATTCAGGTAGTTGCCCAACCCGTTGGCGTTCTCGGCCACAGCCGGGCGGCTGCCTGAATCAAAGCGCCAGAGGTCGGCGCCAAAGAAACTTTGACTGTCACCCTGATTCTGGCCCTGTGGATTTTGCTGCTGTGGCGCCGCTCCGAGAAGGCCCTCGTAAGCAAGATAACTCCAGTCCATGGTCCCGAAGAACAGGCGGTCTTGAAAGACGGCTGCTGACCACGTGTAGTTATTAAATACGTTGCCGAACCCGGAGGAGCCATACAGCGGGCTATACCCGGTCGATGTCGATTGGAACGTATTTGTGCCGGGATCGAACTTCGGCAAGGCGGACTCCCCATACAGTAGCTGTACCGATGGTATTGTGTCCGCGTTCTGAATTCGCCAGACGGAAATAGCGCGATAGGTATTCGCGAAGACGGTTAGAGATGACTCTGTGTCGTTGGGGTAAGCGGACGTGTGCGCGAGCGCTGACAGTCCGGGCACATGCATGGTGCCAAAATACAATGCGCCGTTCCAATAGGCGATTCCGCCTCCGATATCCGTCAAGGCCGTGACCGGGTCCGGTTCGTAGAGTGATGGCAACCAGAGTGGCGTCCAGGGAGTATTTGCGTCGCTCGAAGTAAAACCCGCCGCCGGCATTTGTGGGCTGAGATAGACGCCCGCGGTTGCGCCCGGCGCCCCCAGCGGATTGGGCCACGTGGATACGGCGATTCGATCCGAAGCGGGGCCGTATGCGGTGATGTAGGCTGCGTCTCCGGGCAGATTCGCCACGACTTCGAAACCGCATGTCGCGCTGGCGGTGCTGTCGAACGGCTGACTCGGAGTTCCATTCCAGCGAACCAGTCCGCCGCCGCCCGCGGTGTTCCCCACACCCGCATACAGGGCGTTGTTGATGACGCGCCACTGGCGGATATTGTTGAATTGGGACGCTGTGCAGGATGCGATATAGGCCGAGGCAGACGAACTGAAAGCAAAGAAGTTCACGCCGCCGGAAAGTCCGGGACCAGCGAGAAAAACCGTGTCTCCGATCGATCCCGCCGAGCGCAGGCCCAAAGTGGTCGCGAAGGATGAATTTTGTGGGCTGACGTCTTTCAGCTTTCCGAGTGCGGTGTCATATACATATGCTTTGG
>DASZUZ010000025.1:0-1527 GCA_035547415.1 Bryobacteraceae bacterium
CGATTCGGCCGCCTCCCGCACGACCAGCGCGCATTCGTAAGGCGGAAAGTAGTGCCGGTCGTCTTCGAGGACGGTCAGGGGAAGGACGGAGAGCATTCCGTCCGTGCTGTTGCCCGCGACCATGTCGACCTGGCGTCTGGCGAGAGCCTGATAAAGCAGGCCGAGATCCATGGTGCGGGGCGAACCGCTGAGCTGCAGACCGTAGGTCTTCAGCAGGCCGGGGAGACCGTCCGGACGGTGCGCGAACTCATAGCCCGCGCCAAGGCGCCAGGAGCGGGCGTGCGCCGCTTCGGATAGCGTTTTCATCCCGGCGGCATCCTGCGTTCGCACAGCCATGGCGAAAGTGTTTTCGAAGCCGAGGGGGTCGAGCCATTCCAGATGCCACTGGCGGTAGTCGCGGCGCACCTCTTCGAGCACCCGGTCGGGCTGCTGCTCCGGCTGGCGTTTCAGAACGCTGGTCAGCGCGGTTCCGGTGTATTCGGGGTAGACGTCGATTTCGCCGTTCACGAGGGCCTGATGGGCAAGTAAGGTGCCGCCGAGATCCAGCCGGCGGCTGACGTGACCGTGGAGGCGGTGTTCGAGGTGCTGGGCCACGATTTCGCCGAGGACCAGTTGTTCGGTGAAGTTTTTGGAGCCGACCCGGACGCGCGGTTCGCGGGAGCAGGCGGCGGAGAGGAGAACCAGGAGGAGCAGGACGGCGGAGATGGATCGCGCCGGGCGGAAGTCCGGCGGAGCCCCACATTTCCGGGTTACTGGCAGTTCCATCGTTTTTCCAGCCAGCCCAGGCTCCCATCCGCCGCAAGCGCAAGGAGCGCCGCGGGTATTGCGCCCGCGAGAATCTGCACCTTATCGACCGAGGCGATGCCGCGAAAGATAAAGACCCCGAGCCCGCCCGCTCCGATCGCCGCGGCAATCGTCGCCGTGCCGACCGTTGTGACCGTCGCGATCCGCAGTCCCGAGACGATCGTCGGCGCCGCGAGCGGCAGTTCCACCATCCGCAGGATTTGCCCTCGCGTCATCCCCATCGCCACCGCCGAATCGCGTACCGCCGGATCCACTCCCAGAATGCCGGTCACTGTATTGCGGAGGATCGGCAGAAGCGCGTAGATCACCAGAGCAACGATCGCCGTGTGCTGCCCGATGCCGCCGATAAACGGGATCGGAATCAGAAAGCCGAACAGCGCAAGACTCGGAATCGTCTGGCCGATGTTCGCCAGACCCAGAGCGATCCCCCGCCGCCGGGGATTCGCCGCAACGAGCAGACCCAGCGGAATAGCGATGGCGGACGCGATCAGAATCGCGCTGAACACGAGAACCAGGTGTTCTCCGAGCAACTGCAGACCTTCGTCCAGAAGGTCCTGCAGCAGGTCATTCCACACGTTCGGCCTCTTCCAGCACGTCGAGAAACGCCCGCGCTTCCGGATGCCCGCTTTGCCGAAACTCGTCCGGAGTTCCCATAAAGGCCAGAACGCCCTGATGCAGGAGCGCGATGCGCGAAGCGAGCTTCATCGCCTCGCGCACATCGTG
>DASZUZ010000026.1:0-2187 GCA_035547415.1 Bryobacteraceae bacterium
GGCGCGTCGGTCGGACCCTGGTCGCAGTTCAGACATCGCGCGACGATGCGCGCGGTTGTGGTTTTGCCGGTACCGCGCTGGCCGGAGAAAATGTAGCCGTGCGCAATGCGGCGCTGTTCGATCGCGTTCCGCAGGGTCGTCTTGATGTGCTCCTGGTTGAGCACCTCGTCGAACGCCTGGGGACGATATTTTCTCGCAATGACCTGGTACATGCGGAGGGCTGGTGAGAATCCAGTATGCCAAGCCCCGGGTAATCCGCGGCACACGGGTTAAACCACTACCGTTGCTTCCTTCCGGATCTGGCGGGGTTTGCAGCCGCCCATTGCACGGAGCCCGAGACCTGACGATACTCAGATTAGCACTTGCAATGTTTTCCGGGCAGTGCCGCGATTAACCTTCCGGCGGTTCGCCCAGAGCGCTCGCCTCCTGAACGCCGATCGCGAGTTCCGGGATGATGCCGAGTTTCACATAAATCGGCCGCACGACTTCGCGGATCGCTCGCAGTGAGCGGTAGAACCAGAGGGCTCCGGCCAGGCACGCGAGGCCGCTTGCGAATACCGTGACGGGCGCTCCCCAGCGCGCCGCCGCGCTCCCCGCGAGAAGACTGCCAAACGGCGCCATCCCCTGAAACGCCATGGAATAGAATGCCATCACCCGACCGCGCTTCTCGTCGTGCACGATCGTCTGCAGAATGGTGTTGCTCGCCGCCATTTGCTGCATCATTCCGTAGCCCACGAAGGGAAGAATCAGCAACGAGAGCCAGAGCCAGGGCGAGAAACTGAACGCAATCACTGCCGCGCCGAACATCGCCGTCGTGATTACAATTCGCCGTCCCAGCCCGACTACGCTCCGGCGCGCCGCCAGTGTAATCGCGCCGATAAGCGCGCCGATTCCCGACGACGCCATCAGAAAACCCAGCGTGTGCGCGCCGCCATGGAGAATATTGGACGCGAAAACCGGCATGAGAACGGAATAAGGCATTCCGAACAGGCTGACGATCGAAAGATTCAGCAGGATCGTCCTGATCGGAATGGAGCGCGTGACATATTCCCACCCCTCCACCAGTTCCTGCATGGCGCGCCGCTGCGCTTTTGCCACTGAGCGTCGTTCGACCCGCATCATGAGCAGCGAGACAATCACGGCAATATAGCTGATGCCATCGATCAGAAAACAGTAGCCCTCCCCGACCGCCGCGACGACGACGCCGGCGACTGCCGGACCGACGAGCCTCGCCGCATTTACCATCGAGGAGTTCAGGGCGATGGCGTTTCCCAGATCCTCGCGCTGTTCGATCATCTGGATCATGAACGCCTGTCTTGCGGGCATATCGAAGGCGTTGATGAGGCCCTGCGCCAGAGCCAGCCAGATGATTTCGGCAACCGTGATCACATTCGCCAGCGCGAGAGCCGCCAGTGCCAGTGACTGAAGCATCGAAAAGACCTGAGTGACGATCACGGTCCGATGCCGGTCCAAGCGATCGACCCAAACGCCTGCGATGGGACCCAGCACAAACGCCGGAATCTGCCCCGCAAACCCGACGATCCCTAGAAGCACGGCGGAGCCGGTCAATCGATAGACCAGCCAACTCATCGCGATGCGCGTCATCCATGTGCCGATCAGGGAGATCCCCTGGCCGGTGAAGAACAGCCGGTAATTGCGGGCCCGCAGCGCGCGAAGAGCAAAACTCAGGTCCGGCATATCCGATTGGGTACCATGGCCGGCTGCGATGGGACCGAACTACTTCGCCGGCACGAGATTCTGTCCCAGGCGGACTACTCTAAACTCTCCGGCGAACTTCCCGTCGCCGTTATACCCGTAGAGTTGCCCCGTCCGGGTGTCAAAAAACGTGAAGGGTCCCTGACCAACGCCGAGTTGCACGCCATTCAGAGAAGCCTGCGCGTGCGCAACCGAGTGAGGCGAAGCATACTCTTTAGCGACGAGTAAAGCCAGCAGAACGGCGATCGCCGTAAGAACAGATTTCGTGTACAAATCGATTTTCATCGCAATTACCGTAACATGCGCCTCCCGCGGCGTCGCCCGCCCGACCCTGGCAGACGAGACAGCGCCGATTCGGGTAGTCTCCCGGTTTCAGGAGTGCGCGGCATACAATCGTGATTTCAATGCCCGCTTTCTCTCTCGACCAGATTCTTCACTCGGATCCGTCCGTTTTCGACATTCGATCCAAAG
>DASZUZ010000027.1:0-4230 GCA_035547415.1 Bryobacteraceae bacterium
GCCGTTGTCGATCGGCGCCGGGCGGCTTGTCGAGGCGGAGTTGTATGGCGTTTCGAGTTGGGATCCCGAGGCACTCACTGTTGCGGCGGGGGCGCTCCTGGTTTGCGCCCTGATCGCGGCGGCGATTCCGGCGGGCCGGGCGGCATCGATTTCTCCCCTGCGCGCCCTGCGGGCGGAGTAACCGGGAAACCCGGTCGTTCGCGTCCGTGGACATCGCACAGATGCGATGTCATACTGATGTGGCATGGCCACACGAGGGGGCGCGAAATGACGGGACCGTTACGTGAATGGCGGGAACGCATTCGCGGATTTCTCCGGGGACGGCGAGACGATCGCGAACTCGAAGCAGAGATGGCGGCTCACCTCGAAATGGCGATGGAAGATCACGTGCGCCGGGGTATGAGTCCGGAGGAAGCGCGCCGGGTTGCCGCGGTGAAGTTCGGAAGCCGGCTGTCCGCGTCAGAAGGAGCAGGCGATCAGCGCGGGCTTCCGTGGCTGGAATCGTTGTTTAAAGACCTGGGCTATGCGCTTCGCGGGTTGCGCGGGAATCCCGGTTTCACGGTTGTTGCGGTCGCGACGCTTGCCCTGGGCATCGGGGTCAACGCCGCGGTGTTCACCGTGACGAAAGCCGCGTTGTTCGCGGGATTTCCCCTGGTAGAGCGCAACGATCGCATCCTCTACCTTTCGAGCGGGCGCGGATGCTGCCTCTCTTATCCGGATTTTGAGGACTGGCGGGCACAGGCGAGATCGTTTCAGGGTATGGCGGTTGTCCACGGCGTGTCGGGAATCCTCAGCGACGAGAGCGGCGCGGAGAGTTACTACGCGACCGAAGTGAGCGCTGACACGTTTCGCCTGGTGGGTGAGAAGCCGGTGATCGGGCGGGATTTCGCGCCGTCCGACGAGGTGGCCGGCGCCGCTCCGGTTGCGATTCTGAACTACGGTTTCTGGGAGCGCCGGTATGGAAAGGATCCCGCCATTATCGGCCGGACGATTCGCATGGAGGGCGCGCTGACGACGGTGGTCGGCGTGATGCCGCCGGGCTTTTCCTTTCCGCAAAAGCAGGATTTGTGGATTCCGCTGATGCGAACTCCGGATCTGCTGCAAAAGCGGGAAGCGCGTACCTTGTGGTTTGCTTTCGGCCGGCTGGCGGAAGGCGCGACCTTCGAGGGCGCGCGCGCGGAAATGGAAACGATCGGGCGCAGGCTGGGGGCCGCTTATCCGCGCACAAATCAGGGGCGAAACCTTCTTCCCCAGGTGCAGACGTTCAACGAGTTCTTCTTCTTCGGAAACGAGAACGCAATGTACCGGGCGATGTGGGGCGCGGTCGGTTTTGTGCTGCTGATCGCCTGCGCGAATCTGGCGAATCTGATGCTGGCGCGCGCGATGGGAAGGTCGCGCGAAATTTCGGTGCGAATCGCGCTCGGCGCGGGGCGCTGGCGAATCATCCGGCAACTGCTGATCGAAAGTCTGCTGCTGTCGGGCGCGGGCGGGGTTCTCGGCTGGTGGATCGCGCGGTGGAGCGTCCGGATCTACGAGTTCGCGGACCGCGGTCCCGGCAGCACATCGTGGAGGATTCTCGACTACTCGATGGATTATCGCGTTTTCGGGTATCTGATCGCGATTTCGATCGGAACCGCGATCCCGTTCGGCCTGGCTCCCGCGAGGAAGCTCTCGAAACTCGACGTCAATGCCATGTTGAAAGATGGCGGCCGCGGTTCGACCGGCGGAGGTCGCGCCAACCGTTTATCGGGCCTTCTCGTGACGGGAGAAATGGCGCTGGCCGTAATACTGCTGGCGGGAGCGGGCGTGATGGTCCGCAGCTTCCTGCATCTTTACAACGCGGACCTCGGGGTAAAGACCGAAAATGTGCTCACGCTGGGCGCCACTCTGCCGCAGGCCGGATATTCGCGTGAAGAGGCGCGGATCGCCTTCTACGATCGCGTCCGGAAGGGCCTCGCGGCGATTCCGGGCGTGGAGTCCGTGTCGATTGCGAGCGCTCTTCCGGCGCACGGCGCGTCCAGGCTGGCGGTCGAATTCGCCGGCATTCCCGTGGACGAGCCGCGGCGTCCGGTCCTTTCGTCGCTGGTGATCGGACCGGAGTACTTCCGGACGCTGGGAGCGGCGGTGCGCTCGGGCCGTGAATTCAGCGACGCCGACGGGACGTCCGGGGCCCCGGTTGCGGTCGTGAACGAACGCCTTGCGAGCACCTGGTGGCCACGGGAGAACGCGTTGGGGAAACGTCTCCGGCTGTTCCATGGAAACGTGCCCGGAGCGTGGCTGACCGTGGTGGGCGTTGCGCCGGACATCGTTCAGGCGGGCTCCACCCGGCGCGCGCTCGGTCCGATGGTGTATCTGCCGTACCGGCAGGAACCGTCGCGGGGAATGGTGGTCGTCGCGCGGACGCGTGTTCCTCCGGACAGCCTTGCGCCGGCGTTTCGGCGGACGGTGCAGGCGATCGATTCGCATGTCCCGGTTTTCGGTCCTCTCAGTCTGGACGAGCGCCTGCGTTCGAATTACTGGAGCCAGGGGTTGTACGGGGTTTTGTTCGTCCTCTTTGCGGGGATTGCGTTGCTGCTTGCGTCGGTCGGGCTGTACGCGGTGATCGCGCATTCGGTGAGCCGGCGGACGCAGGAGATCGGAATCCGGATGGCGATCGGCGCGACGGCGGGTGACATTCTTCAACTTGTTTTCAGGCAGGCGATGGTTCCGTTGGGGATTGGTCTGGCGCTCGGGCTTGTCGCGTCGCTGGCGGTTAACCGCGTGCTCGAGTCCGTGCTCGTTCAGGTGTCGCCTTCGGATCCGGTCGCATTGGGGGCCGCATCGCTTAGTCTGATGCTGGCCGCGACGGTCGGATGTCTGATTCCGGCGCGGCGGGCGATGCGCGTGGATCCGGCGAACGCGATCCGGCATGAGTAGGCGGAATCGTGTGTCGGATGTGCGCCGGCCGGAAGGCCGGCTGCAGGGCAGAAGCCCTGGCCCCACATGGGGCCAGGTTCAGCTTCTCTTCAGAACGTCAGGCGGAGGCCTAACTGGAGGCGGCGGGGGTCGAAGGCGGCGGTGAAGCCAAGCGGGTCGGTCGGCTTGCGGTCGTCGCGGCCGGTTACGTTGAACGGTCCCTGGAAGGCGGCTCCGACGGTGTTGTTCACGCTTTCGTAGTTCAGCTTGTTGAACAGATTGAAGGCTTCGAACATGAGGTCGAGGCGCAGTTTCTCCGTCAGAGTGAATCCGCGCTGGACGCGCGTGTCAATGGTCCAGAAGCTGGGGCCGAGGCCCGTGTTGCGGCCCGCGTAAGGCGGTCGGTCGGTGGTGTTGTGGCGGTCGTTGTTGATATCCGCGCCGCCCACGAGCAGGTTGAAGGGCTGGCCGCTGTGGAACTGGTAGATGGGGGAGAAGACCCAGTTCCGGAGAAGAGCATTGCCGTTCGCCGGCGACTGCAGGATGGCGTACGTCACCACCTTATGCCGCTCGTCGAACGATGAAGACGCGCGATCGCAGCGGCGGCAGAACTGGTTGTTCGGTTCAAAGTCGCTGTTGTAATCGGTGGTTTCGTCGGTGGCATGGCTCCAGGTGTAATTCACGTTGAACTGTACAGAGCGGCCGATGCGTTTGCTGGCTTCCAGGAGCAGGCCGCCGTAAAACGAATTGGATTCGGACTCGTAGACGTTGCTCTGGTAGATCAGCGGGTTGACGAAGGATCCGAAGGGGTGCGTTGCGTCCGGCGCGTAGTTCTGCGTGCCGAGTGACTTGTCGAAAGGCGCGGACGAGAGCAGGTTGTTGTCGTACGCATCGGTGAGATGCGATCCGCGAACGAAAATCCCATTCACGGCGGCGTGGAAACCCGGTGAAAACTCGCGTTGAATGCCCAGGCTTGCCTGTTGCGTCTGAGGATTCCGGTAATCGGGCGACGCGCTGAAGACGACGGAAAGCGGAGGCAGGGGACCGGTATGGCTGATGCCGATGCCGAACTGCGTCAGGTCCGCGGGCGTGATGGATCGAGTGGGGGTCGGGATGCCGATCACGCCCTCGGCCCGAAGCGTGGAGAAGATGTTGGCGGCGCTTTGCGCTCCGGGCGTCTGAATGGTGGTGAGGACCTGCGCGATGGGACGAAAGCCGGAAGGAGTCACTCCGAGCGCGTAGACGGAATAGTCAATCTGGAAGTCGATGGTCGCGTAATAGATGCCGTACCCGCCGCGAACCACGGTTTTGGAATCGGGACTCCAGGCGAAGCCG
>DASZUZ010000028.1:0-2379 GCA_035547415.1 Bryobacteraceae bacterium
CTGGATTTCCTGTACGCGAAATACACCTTCGTCAATCCGCCGCTCGCGAAGCACTACGGTATGCCGGAGGTGAAAGGCGATGTGAATACCTGGGTTCGCGTGGACGATGCCGATCGCTACCAGCGCGGCGGTCTCCTGCCCATGGCAGTATTTCTGACGCAGAACTCCCCCGGCCTGCGAACCAGTCCGGTCAAGCGCGGCCATTGGGTCGTGTCTCGCGTTCTCGGCGAGGTGATCCCTCCTCCTCCTCCGGTTGTTCCGGAACTGCCGAGCGATGAATCGAAATCGGATCTTCCCGTTCGTGATATGCTGGCGCAGCATCGGGCAAACCCCTTGTGCTCTGCCTGTCATGCCCGCTTCGATTCTTTCGGGCTCGCCTTCGAGGGTTATGGCCCCGTGGGAGGCGCCCGGACCAAAGATCTGGCGGGCCGTCCCGTGGATACGAACGTGACTTACCCCGGCGGTTTCCAGGGCACTGGCTTCGAGGGATTGAAGACGTTTATTCAGGAGCACCGCGAAAAAGGCTTCGTGGACAATCTGAGCCGCAAGCTGCTCGCGTACGCGCTGAGCCGGTCGCCGCAACTCTCCGACGAATCTCTCATCGATCGCATGGAGACCCGGTTGGTCGCGCAGCGCTACCGCTTCGATTCACTGGTCGAAACCATCGTCACAAGCCCGCAGTTCCTTAACAAAAGAATCCCGGATTCGCGCGAAAAGCCCGAACCCCAACAAACGAAAGGTGAATAAGATGTCCCGATTGACAAACAATTCTGGTCCTCGCATATCCCGCCGCACCGTCCTTCGGGGGGCTGGCTGCACCATGGCATTGCCATGGCTGGAGTCGCTTCACGCTTTCGCCGAGACAAAAACGCCTTCCTTCCCGAAGCGCTTCGGCGTCGTCTTCATGGGGAACGGCATCAATGAGGATCATTGGAGCGCCGAGGGCGCCGGCGCCGCCATGAAACTCAGCAAGACGCTGCAGCCCCTCGAGCCGCTGAAGCAGAAGATCAACGTGATCGATGGTCTCTATGTGAAGGCGCTGACCGGGCAGGGCATTCACCCCGGTCAGACCGGCAGTCTGCTGTCGGGCGCTCACATCTCGAAAGGCGCCATCATTCACTCGGGGATCAGCATCGATCAGATGATCGCGAACCGGGTTGGCGACCAGACGCCGCAAGCCAGCATCGTACTGGCCTGCGAGCAGCCGATGACTGGCTACCACGAGACGAACTTCTCGATGGCGTATAGTTCGCACATCTCGTGGCAGAGCCCGGAATCGCCCGTCCCGGTCGAAGTCTATCCGTCGCTCGCGTGGGACAACCTCTTCGATAATCGCGGCAGCCTGCGAAATCTCAGCATCCTCGACCGCGTGAAGGACCGCGCCCAGGCGCTCAGCCTCAAAATCAGTTCGACCGACAAGAGCAAGCTCGACGAATATCTCACCAGCGTGCGCGAAGTGGAGAAGCGAGTCGAGGGCATGCGCGCCAGCAAGGACAACGCGGACGACGCGGCGAAGGCGAAGAACACGGTCGCGGCGACCATGGAACGGCCGGCGAACGGGTTACCCGAAGACCTCCGGGATCATGCGCGCCTGATGTGTGACATCATCGCGATCGCATTCCAGACCGACAAGAGCCGCGTCGCGTCGCTCATCATCTCCCGCGACCTGTCGGCCATGTACTATCCCTTCCTCGAAGTGAAGGAAGGCCACCACGCGGCGTCGCACAACAACAACTCGGACGGATATGAGCGGATCTCCCGCTTCCACGTGAGTCAGTACGCTTATCTCGCGTCGAAGCTGGACAGCATGAAGGAAGGCGATGGCACGGTCCTCGACAACACCTGTCTGATGTTCCTTTCGAACATGTGGATCGGCCGCAAGCACGACAATTTCCGCCTGCCGCTGGTGCTCGCCGGCGGACTCGGCGGCACGCTCGAGACCGGACGCACGCTGAACTATCTGCAGGCGGGCGAGGACAGTCGCAAGATGTGCAGCCTGTACCTGTCGCTCATGGATCGGTTCGGAGTCAAGCTCGAGCAGTTTGGCGATGCCCAGACGCGGCTCGAACGTCTCTAGCGGAAATTCCCGCGCCATGCGCAAGCTCGTACTGAGCACCATGGCCCTTGCGGGTTGCGGGGTTGTTGTCCTCGCCGGGCAACAACCCGCGACGCGCGCCGTCTACACTGCGGCGCAGGCGGATGCAGGCCGGACCGCGTACCGGAGTTCCTGCGTGAAATGCCATGGCGAGGACCTCATTCCGCCCGCTGGCGCACAGTACATGGGGCAGACGATTCCGCCGCTCGCGGGACCGAAGTTCCTGTCGCGATGGAACGGGCAGGCCACAAGCGACCTCGCCATCCGTATCAAAACCGCAATCG
>DASZUZ010000029.1:0-8206 GCA_035547415.1 Bryobacteraceae bacterium
GTACCGGCGTCATCGCCGGCGGTCCGGTCCGCGCCGTCGTGCAGGCGTGCGGCATTCCGAACGTGCTTACCAAGTCCATCGGCAGCCACAATCCCCACAACGTGGTGAAAGCGACCATCAACGCGCTCGAACAACTCCGCGATAAAAACGTGGTGCGTGAACGGCGTGGACTCTCGCCGGAGAAAGTCTAATGGCTGAAGGTTCGAAGATTAAAATTAAACTCATCCGGAGCGTCATCTGCGCTCCGGAAAAGCACAAAGTCATTGTCCGCAGCCTGGGTCTGCGGAAGATCAATCAGGTAGTCGAGCGCCCCGACACGGACGCGTTCCGTGGCACAGTGAAGAAGATCCCGCACCTGCTGGCGCTGGTCGATTAACCGATCCGACGAGAAGGAAACTGTCATGAATCTGAGTTCTCTCACGCCCCCGGAGGGGCAGAAACACCGGAGAAAGCGCGTTGGACGCGGTATGGGCTCCGGCAAAGGCAAGACATCGACGCGCGGCCACAAAGGGGCCCGCTCGATCTCGGGTTACAGCATCATGCGCGGTTTCGAAGGCGGCCAGATGCCTCTGCATCGTCGTCTGCCGAAGCGCGGCTTCACGAATATCTTCAAGAAGGAATACGCGATTCTCAATCTGCGCGATCTCGATCGGCTTCCGGGCGACACGTTCACCGTCGACGCCCTGATGGAAAGCGGCGTAATCAAGAAATTGGGAGACGGTCTGAAGATCCTCGGCACGGGTGAGATCACCCGCGGGATCGAGGTCGAAGCGCACGTGTTTTCGAAGTCGGCTCTCGAAAAGATCCAGAAGGCCGGCGGACAGGCAAAAGTCATCGGAGCTGCGGCAGCTTAACCTGCCAGCCACGGCGAGGCTCTCCAGGTCAAAACATGGGCAAACTTTTCGAAGCGGTAGCCAACATATTCCGGATCCGGGACCTCCGGAACCGGCTCCTGTTTACGCTCGGCCTGCTCGCCGTGTACCGGCTGGGCAGCTACGTTCCGACGCCGGGCATTAACACTGCCCGGTGGCTCGACTTCATGACGTCGGCGCAGGGGTCGATCTTTGGCTTCTTCGATCTCTTCGCGGGCGGCAATATCCGGCGTCTCTCGGTCTTCGCGCTGGGCATCATGCCGTATATCACGGCCTCGATCATCCTGCAACTCCTCACGGTCGTAGTCCCGACGCTCGAGAAACTCCAGAAGGAAGGCGAACTCGGCCGCCGCAAGATCACCCAGTGGACCCGTTATCTGACAGTCGGTCTGGGCATTGCTCAATCGTTCGGCATCGCGATCGGACTGCAGAGTTCAGGTCAGGACTTTGTCATTCACCCCGGAATCGGGTTCGTTTTGTTGACGATCCTGTCTCTGACGACCGGTACGGCGTTCATCATGTGGCTGGGTGAACAGATCACCGAGCGAGGCGTCGGCAACGGCATGTCGCTGATCATCTTCACCGGTATCGTGGTGGGCCTGCCCAACGCGATCAGCAACATCTACGTGAACGTGTTCGTCACTCGCGAATGGAACATCTTCGAGCTCGTGGCGATTCTGGTCATGATGGTCGCGGTTGTCGCATTCATCGTGCTCGTCGAAATGGGCGAGCGCCGGATCCCTGTGCAGTACGCCAAGCGCGTGATCGGCCGCCGGGTCATGGGCGGCCAGTCGACCCATATGCCGCTCAAGGTGAATGCGGGCGGCGTCATTCCGGTCATCTTCGCGTCGTCGATTCTGGCGTTCCCCCAGACGATCGCAAACACGCCGTTCGTGAAGAACAACGCGTGGCTCAGCAGCCTTCTCGGATCCATTCGGCACGCTGAACCGCTTTACGTGATCCTGTTCGTCGCCCTGATCATCTTCTTCTGCTTCTTCTACGTTTCGATCATCTTCAATCCGAACGAAGCCGCAGATAACATGCGGAAGTACGGCGGGTTTATCCCCGGTATTCGCCCGGGTCGCAGCACCTCCGACTACATGAACACGATTCTGACCCGAATCACGTTCGTGGGCGCGATTTATCTGTCGATCCTGTGCCTCATTCCGGATATCATGATTTCGGGCATTCACCTGCAGCACCTCCCGGTGGTGGGTGGGTTCGTCGACGCCCATTTCCCCCGGTTCCTGCTGGAAGGTCTCAACGTGCAGTTCTATTTTGGTGGTACGTCCCTGCTGATTGTGGTGGGCGTGGCCATGGATACGATTAACCAGGTCGAGGCGCAGCTCATCATGCGTCATTATGAAGGGTTTACGCCGCGCGCCGGTCGCGTCCGCGGACGCCGTAGTTCGGTTTGATGCCTCCGGAGAAACCCACGGCGACTCCCGTCGCTATCGTGCTTTTCGGATCGCCCGGTTCGGGCAAGGGAACGCAATCGAAGTATCTGGTGGAATGGTTGGGAATCCCACAGATTTCCACGGGCGATATGCTCCGCGACCATATCCGTCGGGGTACGGAAATTGGAAAATCGATCGCGGCGCTGATGCGCGCGGGATCGCTGGTACCGGACGAACTTGTCAACCAGTTGGTTCATCAGCGTATCCAGGAACCCGATTGCCGGCGCGGCTTTATTCTCGATGGCTATCCCCGGACCCCGGCGCAGGCGAGGGAAATGCTCCGCCTCTTAGCTCCCGTTGGGGCCGAGGAGGTGGTAATTCATCTTGTTGTTGATTACAATGTAATTATCTCGCGAATGACGGGAAGGAGAGTGTGTCCGCAATGCGGCACGCTCTATAATTCCGTATCCAGCCCACCGAAGGTAGAGGGTATTTGCGATCTCGATGGGACGATTCTGGCGGTTCGCGACGATGATCGAGAGGATGTGGTCCGTGAGCGGCTCCGGCAATACGAGGAGCGCACGAGGCCACTGATCGATTTCTTCCGGGAGACAAGTAACCGGTTGTTTGAAGTGGATGCGAGCTATGACCGTCCGGAAGTGGTCTTTCGGCGGATACAGACGATGCTCGAAGGAGTTGTGGCAGTGCCCGGAACGGGGATATTGGTCCAGTGATCGTTCGCAAGACACGGGCGGAACTGGAGAAGATGCGCCGCAGTGGTCTGTTGGTGCATAACATCCTGAAATCTCTGGGGGAAATGGCGCAGGAAGGCGTTTCGACCTGGGATCTGGAATTAGCGGCGGTCAAAATGATGGATGACGCCGGCGCGAAGCCTGCGTTCAAGAATTACTATGTCCAGGCTGCGGGGGAGCGGTATCGGTACGTGCTCTGCACGTCCGTGAACGATGAGATTGTGCACGGGATGCCTAACCCGAAGCGGATCCTGAAGAACGGCGACATCCTTTCCATCGATACGGGCGTATCGCTGGAAGGCTATTTTGGCGATTCAGCTCTTACGGTAGGAATCGGAGAGCTGAGCGAGCAGGCGAAAAAGCTCCTGAAAGTGACTGAAGAGTCGCTCGAACTGGCGATCGATAAGGTCCGCGAGGGCAATCGATTGTTCGATATCTGCGGCACGGTTGAGAAGCACGTGGTTGGAAACGGCTTTTCGATCGTGCGCGAGTATGTTGGACACGGCATCGGAACGCAGTTGCACGAGGAGCCGCAGGTCCCGAATTACGTGGATCGGCGGAACGAAAATCCCCGGCTCCGCGAGGGAATGGTTCTCGCCATCGAACCGATGGTCAACGCCGGGAAACCCGAAGCGAAGGTGCTGAAGGACAAGTGGACTGCGGTGACAAAGGACGGGTCGTATTCGGCCCATTTTGAACACTGCGTGGCGGTAACGGATGACGGCCCATGGGTTCTGACCAGACCATGACAACCGTGGAAGCGACCGTGATGGAAGAACTGCCGAGCCTGTTGTACCGGCTCGTGCTGGGCAATCGGGCGCAGGTGCTGGCGCATGGCGCAGGCTCCGCGCAGAGGAATTGGGTCCGGCTGCTGCCGGGCGACCGGGTCGAGGTCGAGTTCGCCGAACACGATCTGACGCGGGGACGAATCGTGAAGAAGGTTGAAGGAAAATGAAAGTTCGCGCGTCAGTAAAGAAAATTTGCGACAAGTGCAAGCTGATCCACCGCGAGGGCGTGGTCCGGGTCATTTGCGTTAACCCGAAACATAAGCAGCGTCAGGGCTAAGAGGAAAACAGGAAAAAATGGCACGTATTGCGGGCGTCGATCTGCCACCGAAAAAGCGGGCTGAGATCGGACTGACTTACATTTACGGAATCGGCCGGACTCGCGCGAAGAGTCTCCTCTATCGCGTCGGGGTCGATTTCAACAAGAAGATCGCTGACCTTACCGAGGACGAGGTAAACCACATCCGTCAGATCCTCGAAGACGAGGGTTCGGTCGAGGGCGACCTCCGCAAGGAAGTGTCGCTGAATATCAAGCGGCACATCGAAATGGGTTCGTATCGCGGCCTGCGTCATCGCCGTGGCCTCCCCACCCGGGGACAGCGCACTCACACCAACGCTCGTACCCGTAAGGGACCGCGTAAGGGTACGGTGGCCAATAAGAAGAAAGCGACGGCGAAGACTTAATGGCGAAGGCACCAGCGAAGGCCACCAAAAAGAAGGCCTTCAAGAAGAAAGAAAAGCGCGTTGTACACGTAGGCGTTGTCCACATTCAGGCAACGTTTAACAACACGATCGTGACGATCTCTGATCCCGACGGCAACACGGTATCGTGGTCGAGCGCGGGCTCCCTCGGATTCCGCGGCTCCCGCAAGGGTACCCCGTTCGCCGCGCAGCAGGCGGCTCTGACCGCCGCGAACAAGGCCAACGAAGTCGGTCTTCGCACGGTTGAAGTTCGCGTCAGTGGTCCCGGTTCTGGCCGTGAGTCGGCCGTACGTGCGCTCTCGACTGCGGGGCTGGACGTTCGGGCGATTCGTGATACCACCGCGATTCCGCACAACGGCTGCCGTCCGCCCAAGAAGCGTCGAGTCTGAGTTTTGCGGCAGGCGCTTTCGCCTGCCGTGGATTGCAAGCGGGATGACAGTCCTTCCCTGGACCGTAAACCGCACGTGACAAAGAACAGGAGCAAAAATACTTGGCACGTTATAGAGGCCCCGTATGCCGCCTTTGCCGGCGCGAGGGCATGAAACTATTCCTGAAGGGCGAGCGCTGCCACTCTGAGAAGTGCGCCATCGAGCGTCGCAACTTCGTACCCGGACAGCATGGTAAGGACCGCAAAGCGAAGCTTGTCGGTTACGGCCTGCAGCTCCGTGAAAAGCAGAAGGTCCGCCGCATCTACGGCGTCCTCGAAGCCCAGTTCCGCAATACCTTCGAAAAGGCATCGCGCCTGAAAGGTATCACTGGCGAAAACCTGCTGGGGAATCTCGAGCGCCGACTCGACAGCGTGATCTACCGGATGGGTCTTGCGACCAGCCGGGCGCAGGCGCGCCAGACGGTTCGTCATGGCCACATTCAGGTCAACGGCCGCAAGGTCAATATCCCCTCGTTCGTCGTGAAGCAGGGCGATGAGGTCGCGGTTCGGGAATCGAGCAAAAACAATACAACGATCCTGGGCGCCCGTGACGCCACGGCGCACGCTCCCTCCCCGGGCTGGATGGAAGTCGATCGCGAAAACCTCAAGGGCCGCATCAGCAGCACCCCGCGCCGCGACGAGTTGACGCAGATCCCGATCAACGAACAGCTCATCGTCGAACTTTACAGCAAATAAGGTCTGAGCATTAAATCCCGGCCTGCGCGGATTGAGATAAAGCCAGGCCGTTATTGGAGTAAAAAACAAACGTATGTTCAAGGGCTTTCAAAAACCCAAACGTCTGGTCGCCAACACCGAGACTCTGACGGAGCGCTATGGGCAGTTCACTGCACAGCCGTTCCAGCGTGGCTTCGGTACCACCATCGGCAACTCGCTGCGCCGCGTGCTCCTGTCGAGCATCGAAGGCGCGGCCATTACCGCGATCCGCATCGAAGGTGTGGATCACGAGTTCAGCCCGATCCCGGGTGTGGTGGAAGACGCCACCGACATCATCCTGAACCTGAAGCAGGTTCCGTTCAAGGTGATGGGCGAAGGCGTAAAGACCGTGAGACTCGTCGCGGATAAAGCCGGCGAAGTATTCTCCGGCCAGATCCAGACCGATGCCGACGTGGAAGTGCTCGATCGCAATCTGCACGTCGCGACGGTCAGCGAAGGCGGGCGGCTCGATATCGAGATGCGCCTGAAGACCGGCCGCGGGTACGTCAGCGCCGACAAGAACTTTGACGAAGACCTCGCCATCGGCTTTATCCCGATCGACTCCGTGCATTCACCGGTGCGCAAGGTCAACTTTTCGGTTGAGGCGGCGCGTCTCGGCCAGATGACTGACTACGACAAGCTGACTCTCGAAGTCTGGACCAACGGCGCGATATCGCCGCAGGACGCCATCGGGCACGCCGCGAAGCTGTTGAAGGATCACATGACGATCTTCATCAACTTCGAAGAGCTTCCCGAGAGCGCGGAAGAACCGGCCGAACGCAGCATGGATCGGATCAGCGATCAGCTCAACCGCAGCGTGGAAGAACTGGAGCTTTCGGTCCGTTCGTACAACTGCCTCAAGAACGCCGGTATTCAGACGATCGGCGAACTGGTGCAGAAGTCGGAATCCGAAATGCTTCGCACGAAGAACTTCGGTCGCAAGTCGCTCAATGAAATCAAGGAGATCCTCGGAGGCATGGGTCTCGCGCTCGGCATGAAGCCGGACGCTCACGGCCGTCTGGTCGCTCCGCCGCCTCCGGCTCCCGGCTCGATCCCGGAAGAGATTCCGGACGACGAGCAGTTCGCATAAGGTAACTAACTGAAGGTTCAGGCAAATGAGACATCGATTTGGCAATGCAAAACTGAAGCGGGACGTCGGGGCGAGAAACAGCCTGCTCAAGAACCTCACCACGAGCGTGGTGCTGGAAGAGCGGGTCATCACGACGGTTCCGAAGGCGAAGGCGGTGCAGCCGCTCGTCGAGAAGATGATTACTCTCGCCAAGCGCGATTCGCTGCACACCCGGCGGCAGGCCGCTTCGTTTCTCACGACGCCTGCCTCGGTCAAGAAGCTGTTCGATACGCTCGGCACGCGTTTCGGTCAGCGCGCGGGCGGCTACACCCGGATCACCCGCCTTGGACCCCGCAAGGGCGACGGAGCGGAACTGGCCATGCTGGAACTGGTCGGTTCGGAGCTCGTAAAGCGAGCCGCGGAACGTGCAAAACGCCGTGAAGAACGGCTTAAAGCGCAGCAGAAAGGCCACGAGCCCGAAGAAGGCGAGCAGTAGACTTCAAGTCAGCTTAATCCTCATCAGGCCGCGACCGGCGAAACCGGTTCGCGGCCTTTTTTATTTCCGCTCGGCGCACTTCCCCGCCCCGACGATAGTGACTGCAAAAAACGCGGCTACGCGGCTACACCGCCTTGTATTCCTTCAGCCGGAAATTGCGGTACTCCACCTTCATCGGACCGCCAACGTGCACCTGCACGCCTATCAGCCCATCCATCTTCCTGTTCGGCGCGTCGTCATCGACAACGACGCACATTACGTGTCCGTTCAGCGTATGCGCCAGAACGTTGCCGCGAATGATCAGATGATACGAGTTCCAGTCGGGAGTGATCAGCGCGCCGAGTTCCTTATCCTCTCCGAGCTTCGACAGAATCACCGGCTTGCGCCCGCCGACCACATGCGTCATCTGCCCGCGGGTCGCGAGAAACAGCCGCCCCTTCTCCTCGTAATTCTGTCCGGTGTAGATATTCCGCCCATCGATATCCGCCTGATACCCGCGCATCGCAAACTTGTTGCCCGGGGTGACGGTGTCTGGAACCACCACACTGCGGTAGTTGATCCCGCTGTTGCCGCCGGACGTGATCCGGTAATCGACCTTCAATTCGAAATCCCCGGGTGAGCCACCGCGCCAGATGATGAACGTGTTGCTCCTGATGATGGTTGCGGGCGTAATCTCGCCGACGAGGCACCCGCCCTCCACGCGCCAGTATTTCGGATCCCCTTCCCATCCGTTCAACGTTTTGCCATCGAAAATGGGTCGGAATCCGGGTTCATCGCCGGAGATCGCTTCCGGGCGATCGCTCTGCTTCGGCTTGTAAGGTTCGGCAGCCTGCTGCGCCGCGAGCGGCAGACACAGTCCGCCAAGGAGCGAGGAGAGAAAGGGTCTGCGACCCGTCATGTCGGTGCTCATGCCCGTATACGCTATCATTGCCCGTTGGGAATCGAATCAGCCGCCGGAAATCCGGAATTTCAACGCCTCATCCGCCTGCAGA
>DASZUZ010000030.1:0-5919 GCA_035547415.1 Bryobacteraceae bacterium
GACCGCGACTTTATTGCTCAGCTTGCTCATTCTTCTCTCCTGTTGTCTGTTTGACAATTAGACAATCGTCTAATTGATGCGGAGAGAAAGAGGAGGATTCACCGCCTAAATTAAATGGACGCCAGATGCTCCAGATAGGCGTTCATGGCGTCGCGCTCAAACACCAGATGCGCGAACCTTCCTTCCCGGACGACCGAAATCAGCCCTGCCGTTTCGAGTTCCTTGATGTGGTGGGATAGCGTGGCGGCGGTCACGGACTGACACTCGCGCACTTCGGCGCAGGCGACGCCGGCGGACTGCGCGGCAATCTGCTTCAGGATCTGATGGCGGCGCGGATCTGCCAGCGCCTTCGCAATCAGGCGGATCTGCCGCTCTGAGAGCGCTCTGGTTTTCGGTGAGGCCATGGATCCGGTTCCGATCTCATCTTACTGATCTGACTATGCGCCCGGCGGTCAATCCCGTCACATTCCGAGCAGTCGCTCGACCTGGCACTGCACGATGACGACATCCGGAGATTCCTGGACGGCATTGTAATAGCGGACCTGGAAATCGGTCCCGTGTTCGCGCGGTCTCATCAGTTCGCGCGCCTGCGCTGTCAGCGCATCCGCCACGGCTTGATCCGCTTTGCTCCGCGCCGACAGCGCTTCGTCAATCTCCACCACGAGGGTAGAGATCTGTCGCAGCCAGGCGAAATGAGGATCGTTCAGAACGAGCGTCAGGAACCGGCCCGGCCCGCCAATGGGGCCGTTCGTCTTTTCGTACTCGGCGCGTTCGCGATCGAGAAGCAGCTTGTGCTGTTCAAGGAGCAAATTGCGGAGTTTGCCGAGAAGTTCCCTGCTCTCCGCCGTAATCGCGTGAGGAGACATAATCCGCTTATATTGTGGCCTAATGGCGGTTGTCTCGCGTAAGCGCCGCAGCCGGATCTTTAAAGCCGCAGCCGCAGCGCTTTCCGTCCAGCCCACGCGATCAGCGCGAAGACAGCGCATTGTCGAACGAACACCGGAAACGCGGATAACCGCGGTTCTGGCGAACGCCGGCGCAATCCTCGCCGCTCGCCCTGCGCGTTGATCGGGCGCCGGATCGCGCGACTGTAGATTCCGGTGAATCCCGCAAAAACAACGGCGGCCATGGCAATCATCGCGATCCGTCCCGGAATCCGCCCGATCCGGTTCACGCTGCGTCTCCCGCTTGCCGGCGAAGTATTCTGCGGGCGGCAGCCGCCATCCAGTCCCAGTTGATCGCGAGATGCAGACCGGCGAAAATCACCACCAGATCCGAGAACCGGTCATGGATGCGATCCCATCGGAAGTTCGCCGTCATGTCCGCCGCTTCTTTTTTTGTCAATGCCGGCATGGCGTGTTGAGAGATCAGGATACCGGAGAAGATCACCGCGGTCATGCAGGCGAAAAGACACGCGTTCAGAAAATAATTGACCCGCGTTCGGTTGGATGCTCCGGTGACCAGGCGTCGCGTGCTGGATGCGATCCACGCCCATGACAGCAGCAGATGGACAACGATCATTCCCGCCACCGCGAGTCCCAGCCACTCGTGCGCAATCATTCCGGTGAACGGAACCGTCTCGAGCGCGCAAACCGAGATCAGCAGGATCGCATCCAGCCAGAAGACAACCTGTAATCGAGAGGGCGCTCTGGTCGGGCTCGCGCCGGATGAAACCGCGCGCCGGGCAGAGCTCTGCTTGTTACCCATGTCGTTCCGGGGTTCTCGGGCCGCCATATAGAATGAGGGTCATCATGAATAGTATTCGCCTGACCGCGCTCGCAGTCACGATGATCTCCGTCGCGCCATCCATTCGCAGCGCTCCTGCGCAAGGTGGCTCCGGGTGGCTGCTGGTTGCGAACAAGGGAGACCACACTCTGGGTATCGTGGATCCTTCCTCCGGAAAACAGATTGCTGCCGTTCCGGAAAACGGAGTGACCGGCCACGAGACCACGGCTTCGCCGGACGGCAAGACGGCTTACGTTCCGATCTACGGCAATTCGGGAGTAGGGAAGCCCGGCACCGACGGGTCCAACGTCATTGCGATTGACCTCGCCTCGCGAAAGATCGTCGGTAATCTGAATTTCGGGCATGGCGTGCGGCCTCATTTGCCTCAGTTTGGCCCGAAAAATGGCCTGCTTTACGTATCGACCGAATTGGAAAAATCGATTTCAATTATCGATCCGAAGACGTTCAAAGTGATCGGTTCGGTGCCGACAGGCCAGAAGGAATCCCACATGTTCGTCATCAGTCACGACGGCCACCGCGCTTACACCGCGAACGTGGGACCCGGAACCGTCTCCGTTCTGGATCTGGATGCAAAGAAGACGCTGAAGATCATTCCGATCTCTTCCAACACGCAGCGCATTTCGATCTCTCCCGACGACAAAGAAGTGTTTACGTCGGATCAGGCAAAGCCCCGGCTGGCGATCATCGACACCGCCACTGACACCGTGAAGAACTGGGTGGACCTTCCGGGTACCGGCTATGGCACCGCGCCTACGCCGGACGGGAAATGGCTCGTGGTTGCGGTTCCGCCGGTCAACAAAGTGGCGATCGTCGATCTGCGGACACGGAAGGTCGTAAAGACGATTGACGTTCCGAGCGCTCCCCAGGAAGTGCTCGTTCGGCCCGACGGAAAAATCGCCTATGTCTCCTGCAACGCCAGCGGTCAGGTTGCCGCCATCCGCACATCCGACTGGAAGGTGGACTCTCTGATTCAGGCTGGCAAGGACGCCGACGGTCTTGCCTGGGCGAACGGTCGCTGATCGTTCGGCGTAAGCATCGCATGAATCGCGCGGCGCGGGGGGGCGGCAATCCGGCCGGCCCCGCGCGACGCATGGCTCAGCCGCGATACGCCGGCGGCAGAGGATTACGGCTCTGGAACTGCCGCTGATGCCAGTACGGGTAGGGCACGGCCGGCTGGCTCGCCTCATCCAGCCGCGCTACCTGTTCCGCTGTCAGGACAAAGCTCGCCGCGGCGAGATTGTCGCGTAATTGCTGCTCATTGCGAGCCCCGATGATCACGCTCGAGATCGTCGGTTTCCGCAGCAGCCAGTTCAGAGCCAGTTGCGGTACGCTCTTTCCCGTTTCGGCGGACAGAGCATCGAGCGCGTCCACCACTTTGTAGAGGTACTCTTCAGGCACCGAGGGGCCTTTGTCCGCCGTCTTGTGCAACCGGCTCATCTCGGGCATCGGCTGTCCCCGCCGAATCTTCCCCGTCAGCCGGCCCCAGCCCAGCGGACTCCAGATCAGAGCGCCGACGCCTTCCGCTACAGCCTGCGGCATCAGTTCCCATTCGTAGTCCCGGCCCACCAGCGAATAATAGACCTGGTGCGCGGCATATCGCGGCCATCCGTACCGCGCGCTGAGGTCGAGCGATTTCTGCAGATGCCACCCCGAGAAATTCGACGCCGCGATGTACCGCACCTTGCCCTGCCGGACCGCCTGATCGAGCGTGGCCAGCGTCTCCTCAATCGGCGTCAGCGCGTCAAACCCGTGCATATGATAGACGTCGATGTAATCCGTCTTCAGCCGCTTCAGGCTTCCTTCGATCTGCCGCGTCAGGTGATGTCTCGATGACCCCAGGTTATTGGGTCCTTCGCCGAAGGGGAACGTCCCTTTGGTCGAAATGAGGATTCTCTCGCGCCCCACCTGCCGGACCGCTTCGCCCAGAATTTCCTCCGAAAGCCCCTGGGAATAAATATCCGCGGTATCGAAGAAATTGACTCCCGCCTCCAGGCAGACTTCCACCAGACGCGTCGCTTCCTTCACATCGGTTTCGCCCCATGCCCGGAAGAACTCGCCTCCGCCGCCGAACGTGCCGGTTCCAAAGCACAGGACCGGAACCTGTAACCCGCTCTTTCCCAACTGTCGAAAGTCCATCCTTGTTCGATGTACGGACGCAGGTCCCGGTCGCAGCTCTGTCCGGCGGCCTCGTCGGCCTCGCCCGCCCGGATTCCCCGTATACTGAGGGGGCAAGCTCTCCACGAAAGGACCACTCATGCGTGTTATCTCCGGAACTCCAGCCTGTGCCATTGCTATTCTGATCTCCGCGGCCGCCGTCTGTCCGGCCCAGCAGGATGCCGCGCGCGCCGTCGCGGGCGGCGGCATTTCCGCCCCCGGATGGACCGGACGCGCGGACGGCGGAGCGCCGCTCACCGCCGTGAAACTGACCGAAGAAGGCAACGCCCTCCACGTTGCCACCGGACCCGCCGCCGCGTTCTGGAAATCGTCTGATAAAGCCACCGGGAACTACACCGTAAAGGCCACCTTCACCGAGCCGAAGTACATGGACCTCAACAGCCATCCCCATCCCTATGGCCTCTTCATTGCGGGCAACGACATGGGTACGGCCAGTCAGACTTATCTGTATTGCGCGGCCTATGGCAACGGCAGTTTCATCGTGCGTGGCTTCGGTCCGGCGGCGTTTCAGATGAATGGCCGCCAGCCGGAACAAAACGCCGCTGTCCACAAAGCCGCGGGGCAGGGGCAGCCCGTCACCCAGGAAATCGCCATGTCTGTGAAAGGCGACAAGGTGGATTGCGCCATCAACGGGAAAGTCGTCGCTTCTTACGACAAATCCGCCGTCGTTGGCTCCGGCAAACTCAAATCGACCGATGGTGTCTACGGCATTCGCTTCGCCCACAACACCGACGGGACGGTCACGCGCCTGAGCGTAACGAAAGACTGATATCCGGATGTGACCGTCCGCGGTCGAAGCGCACGTCATACTTGACAAGTGGACGAATCCGGCGATCAGCTCCGCCGGCTGACGAAAGAGATTGAACTTCTCTCGAATGAGGTGCGCGATCTCCGCGGCCGCGTCGGCCGCCTCGAAATGCGCGAGCCTCCGCCACCCCAGGCCGGACCGAAAGTGCATTTCGGTCTCGCCGCCCTCAATCGGATCGGCGCACTGACGCTCGCCATCGGCGTCATTTTCTTCTTCAAATACGCGGTCGACAACCGCTGGATCGGAGCGGGAGGCCGCATCGGTCTCGGTCTCGCCGGCGGATTGCTGCTGATCGCCGTCGGCGAGTGGCTGCGAGCGCGCAACGAAGGCATCTTTTCCCAGGGAATCGCCGGTTGCGGTCTCGCCACGCTTTACATCAGCTGCTACGCCGCCTTCGCCTGGTATCACTTTCTGTCGCAGTTGGGCGCAGCCGCGGCGCTCGCCGCCGTTTCGGGACTGGCCGTCGCGGTTTCGCTCCGCTATTCTCACGCAGCGATCTCGGCGCTCGGTTTCACCGGCGGATTGCTGACGCCAATCCTCCTGGGCGATCGCACCGGAGCCGCCGTCACTCTGCCGTACCTGTTCCTGCTCGATGGCGCCTGCGTCCTGATCGTCTGCATGCGCCGGTGGGCGCTTCTCGCTCCGGTCATCGGCGCGGAGACTCTCGTCGCCGCTCTTTATTTGACGTATTCCACCGAACCGGAATGGTTTCCCCTCTTCGCCCTGGTGATGGCTGCCGTTCATCTCGGCGCGGCCGCGCTGATGCGCAAAGACCGCCCCGTGTATGCGATGCTCTTCGCCACCGGGCACGGCTCCATCGCGCTCGGATTGCTGCGTGAAGTGATTCTCTGGACGCGCCGCGCCGTCCCCGAGCCCGCCCGCGGGGGAGCCGAAAGCGAGTTCGGATCGCTCTTTCTCGCGTGTTACGGAATCGTCGCGCTCGCGTGGGGAATCGCGCGCAATTCACCGCTCGCGCGCACCCTCGGTCTCATTCTCACCAGCGTGGTGATCCTCAAGCTTTATCTCTGGGATGTGTGGTTTCTCGAGCGCCTTTACCGCATGTCTGCCTTCGGCGTCCTCGGGATCCTGCTGTTGACCGCTTCATGGATTTATTCGCGCGCCAGAGGCGCCAACTGATCTCACGCTTTCGCGCAGAGCCGCGTCAGCTCGTGAATATTCTTCAGTTCTTC
>DASZUZ010000031.1:0-3980 GCA_035547415.1 Bryobacteraceae bacterium
GCGGGCTACCGCTTTTGTCGCGAAACTTTCGTGAGCAGTTCTCGCAGTAGCAGATGCTGTCGCGGGAAAGACCGCTCCAGCTGTTATCCGCAAAGCCTTCGGGATGGCTTCGTTCGATGATCTCCGTCAGTACGCCCGGCAGGTACTCGTCATAGTACGGGCCATTGATGCAGGTCACGTACTTATCCGCGGCGCGATAGGGATTACCGCTGCTGTCGCGCGTGAACCAGTCGGGATGTGCTTGAAAGAAGTCCTCGCTCGTTCGATTCGAATCCATCCGCGCGACTACGGCAAGTCCGTCTTCGTGAGCGGCTTTCGCGAGTTCACCGTATAAGTCGCGGTTGCCGAGAAACTCCGCCCGATGTTGCAGCGGGTACTTACTCGGGTAATAAGCGACAATCCCGCCGGCATTGATGATGACGCCCTCCGTCTGAGTGCGCTTCCAGAACTCGCGCCACCAGGCAATGTCATAGCGCACCGGATCTTTCTCCGTGATATTGGTCTGCCCCCAGCGCCGCACCCGGCGATACCACGGCTCGACCGGAGCGGCCTGCAGTGCGCCCGGCGCGGAGGCCAGAGCGACAGACGCCGCGCTGATGAATTCACGTCGTGTTGTCATGTGATCGATCGGTCCTCAGTCTAACAGGGGCGCGCTGAAAGACTTTTCCCGGAACTGTGCGATTTCAGGCTGCTGCGAACAACATTTTCCGGAAACTCTGATAGAATCGCCTGCCAACAAGGAGACATAGCGAGGGATATGATCTCGATTTCCAGGCTCCTCCCGGTCTTTGCGGCGGCATGCTTCAGCGCCGCTTTGCTGACAGCTCAATTCGATTCCGGACAGGTCTCCGGTTTCGTGCGCGACGCGTCCGGCGCGACCGTCCCCAATGCGGCTGTCACGGCGACAAACGAAGGTACCCGCGAGACCCGCAAGACGACTTCCAACGCCGAAGGCTATTACGTCTTCCCGCAGTTGATCGTTGGCTCGTGGTCGGTATCGGTCGAAGCATCCGGCTTTAAGCGATACGTGAAAACCGGCATCGTTCTCAATGCGGAAAGCAAAGTCAGCGTGGATGTGGACCTCAGCGTGGGAGCCATCAGCGACTCGGTCCAGGTCAGCGCCTCCACCGCCGAGGTGCAGACCGACAGCGCGCAGGTGGCGAGCGCCATCGAGACAAAACAGATTCAGAACCTCACCCTCAACGGGCGCAACCCGATCTACCTCGCGGCCCTCACGCCAGGCGTCGTCGGCGGACAGGGCATCGGAACCTTCGACCCCGACAGCGTCAGCAACGGGAGTTTCAACATCAACGGCGGCCGCCCCGATGAGTACGTGGTTGCCATCGACGGAGCCGTCGCGACGCGCACACGGTCCTCCGGTTCCATGCTGGGCGCGCTGGACGTCGATACGGTTCAGGAAGTTCAGGTGCTGACCGCCGATTATTCGGCCGAATATGGCCGGTCATCGGCCGGTCAAATCCGCTTCGTGACAAAGAGCGGCACGCGTGACCTCCATGGCGACCTGGTCGAGAACTTTCGGAACTCTGCCCTCGATGCGAATACGTGGCTGCGCAATCACGGCCCGGATCCGAAGACGTCCGGCGGAGCTGCCCCTTACCGCTTCAATCAGTATGGTTTCGACGTGGGCGGACCTGTTTTCATCCCCCGCCATTTCAACTCGGATCGGAGCAAGCTCTTTTTCTTCTGGGCCGAAGAATGGACCAAACGGCGGTATGAGACGACCAACACGGGGACAGTTCCGAGCGCGGCGATGCGCAACGGCGACTTCAGCGAGTTGCTGAATGCCAGTAATCCGTTCTTCAAAAAGGTTCGTGTCATCAATGACGCCACAACCGGCGCGCCGTTTGCCGGCAACATCACCCCCGTCTCGCGCATCAGTCACAACGGACAGGCGCTGCTCAACGTCTTTCCGCTGCCGGTAGCCGGCTTTCAACAGGGGACAACCAACTGGATCGGCTCGAAATCAACCCATTCCGATCTGCGCAAAGACACGTTCAAATTCGATTACCTGATCAATGAGAAGGAGCATTTCTCCATCCGCGGCGGCTATGATCCCTGGCATTTCAATTCACCGTTCGAAGACACGTTCGGAAGAATGGAAGAGATCTGGTCCCGTCCCAATCGCGTTGGCGCGGTCAGCCTGACCAGCACGTTTTCTCCGACCTTCATCAACGAGTTCACGTTTTCCGCGAACTCGGACGGCAAGGGCGATATCGGATTCGGAAGTTACTGCACGGCGTGCATGCGAAGCACCTATGGCTTGAACTACCCGTACATCTTCCCGGGCACGAAAATCGCCGCGCAGAAAGTCCCGAGCATTCGAATTCAGGGGCTCACGACGCTTGACGCCGGCCCATACCCCGGCTCCTGGTCGGGCTTCGTCTACGGATGGACGAACACGACCACGAAGGTCCTCGGCAACCATACGATCAAGTGGGGCGTTTATCTGGAACATTCCGGTCAGAACGATGTCATCCAGGCGACAACAGCCAGTCCCGGAACCACGGTCAACCAGAACGGCGATTTTGCGTTCAACGACACGAGCAACCCCAACACCACGGGCCTGTCGATCGCCAACGCGATTCTCGGAAACTTCGATACTTACTCGGAGTTCGGCGCGAAGGCTTATACGCCATGGGTGGCAACCGCGTTCGACCTGTTCGTGCAGGATAGCTGGAAAGCGACCTCGAAACTGAACTTCGAATACGGACTGCGCTGGTCGGTCTGGCCGCCGTGGCACAGCCGGTGGGGTAATCTGGCGGAATTCCTGCCGCAATTTTACGATCCGAAAGACGCGCCGGTGGTGGATCCCAAAGGCGGATTCATTGTCAGCGGCGATCAATACAACGGAATCGTCCTGCCCGGAAGTTCCGTCCCGAAAGCCGAGGGCAATCGGATTCCCGCGCTTCACAGTGGCGAATTCACGCGTCTCTACCACGGCTTGCCGGACGGACTTTCACCCACGCAATGGAAGGTCTTTCAGCCGCGGCTCGGTATTGCCTATGCCGTCACGCCCAAAATGGCGATCCGCGCGGGCATCGGCGCTTTTGCCAACCGAACCGCCATCAACCGGGACACGGCCCTCGGCGGCAACGCGCCCCTGCAATTACAGGAATCCGTGGTGAACGGCCTGGTCGACGCCCCCGCCGGAGCGACGCCGCGCGCCTTCCCCTTTACCCAGACGATTCAGGATCCCGTCTTCAAAATCCCCACCGCGTGGGAATGGAATGGCACTTTCCAGCGCGAAATCGGCTGGGGAACCACGATCCAGCTCGGCTATGTCGGGCGCCGCGGAATTCACAACCAGCTCAAGCGAAACATCAATCAGTTGCAGCCCGGCACGCTCCAGGCGAATCCGGGCATCAACACCAACGCGCTGCGCCCATACCTTGGCATGGGCGTAATCGACATCTCTGAAAACGCCGGCCTCTCGCGATACAACGGACTGCAGCTCAGCCTGCAGCACCGGTTCACGAATAACCTGCAGTTCGGCCTGGCTTACACATTCTCGCGATCGACGGACAACGGATCCAGCCTGACCGATGTGCTCCCGAACGCTTACAACGCGCACACGTACTTCGGGCCTTCGGATTTCGATCGCACTCATGTTCTGGTTGCGAATTACATCTATCAGTTGCCCCTCCTGCGCAACCGGAATGCGTTCCTTCGTTATACGCTCGGCGGCTGGGAAATCTCGGGAGTCAATCAATACCAGTCGGGTACGCCCTATTCCGTGCGAACGAGTCAGGACATCGCGGGCATCGGTACGGGAAGTGGCAACCAGTTCTGGACGGAGACCGGTGACAGTTCCATTGCCGTCACCGGTTTCACCAACTCGGCCGTATGGTTCAACAAAGCCGCATTTACGCAACCGGCTGCGGGAACCTACGGCGTGCAGTCGCGCAACAGCATCCGCGGACCTTCCTTCTTCGCGTGGGACATGGGGCTGAGGAAAGACG
>DASZUZ010000032.1:0-3192 GCA_035547415.1 Bryobacteraceae bacterium
TCCGATGCCGCTCCTCGCTTTCGCGCAATGCCGCGGCCGCCATCCTGATGTCGTGGATCTCGAAGCCAAATCCGAGCCAGCGATCGGGGTCGGATTGTCGTTTCTCTACACCGGCGTGCCAGCGCCATGGGCCGTCCGCGCGGCGCACCCGGTATTCGAAGGCCGCCTCGCCATTCGTTTGCCGCGCCAGTTCGATCGCCGGAATCAGTTCTTTCAGATCCTCGGGATGAACCACTTCCGGCCAGGAATCGAAGGGAACATCCCTGGGCAGTCCGGTGTACTGATACCAATAGTCGTTGATAAAGTCGACCTTCTGAAAACCGCCCGTCCAGATAAACAGCGGCAATGAGTTCGCGAGAAACCGGTATCTCTCCTCGCTCTCGCGCAGAGCGGTCATCGTGGATTTTAATTCGGTGATATCCGTGAAAACCCCGCGAAGCAGCCTTCGTCCGCGCGAATCGGTTTTGAGACCGCCGCGATCGTTCATCCACCGGATCGTTCCATCGGGAGCGACCAGCCGGAATTCCAGCTGATAATCATGGCCGTTTTCCAGCGCGCCGTGATACGCGGCAGCAAGTTGAGCCCGGTCGTCCGGATGAACCGACGCGAAAAAATCCCTGCCGCACTGCGCGGGCTCCGGCCCCAGAAGCTCGGGGTTCCATCCGAAACGAAGAACGGCGTCGGTCTCCACGTTCCACTCCCACGCCACCATTCCGGCGGATTCGAGGGCCAGCCGCAGCCGCTCTTCGGACTCGCGAACCCGCTCCTCAATGGCTTTCTTGTCCGTAATATCCTCGACCAGCGCAATAAAGCCGGAAACGGAGCCGTCCGGCGCGCGCCGGGGAGTGTAGGTAACGGCGATGTCGTGCATCGTTCCATCACGGTGCCGGATCCGCGATTCGAAAGATACCCGCTCGCCCCGCAGCGCTCGTTCGGCGAAAGGCCTGGCCAGAGACAAATGCGGCTCGCCCGCCACTTCGCTCAGGTGCCGTCCGATCGCCCATTCCGCCGGATGGGGAAAGAATCGCTCGTAAGTCTTATTGAGGTGGATAAACCGAAAGTCTGCCCCGACATGCGAAATCATGGCGGGCAGACTGTCGCAAATGGCGTTCAGATTGGCAAGCTCGGATTTCAGCCGTTCATTTTCCGCGCGTAATGCGCGCAATTCGTCATCATGGGGTCCCTCGGCTGCGATCATCACCGTTCGTTTTAATTTTGGTCAATTCCGCACACGAACACAAATTTTCGCGCGTGAGAGAGTTCACACATACCCCGTCGGACCGCCGCTCAGACACTGGCGCCCCTGCCATACCCCCGGGAAAGCGCGGCTTCCGCGATCCCTGCGGCCCGTTCCACCCCACCGGCTTTTTCACTGGCCGCCCGGAGGCGTTCTGCGTTCCATCGATAGCTGCTGTTTGCGGGCAGAACCTCCCGGATCGCATTTCTCAGGGCCTCGACGCTCAGACCGCGGGGCCGGATCACGATTCCCGCGCCTGTCCTGGCCAGCCTCGATGCGATCGCCGGCTGATCGTGCGCAAGCGGAATCGCGACCAGCGGAACGCCATAGTGAAGAGCCTGCTGCGTCGTGTTCATGCCGGCATGGGTAATCGCCAGCGCAGCCCGCGACAACAGCTTCAGTTGCGGCGCGTAATCCACGACGATCGGATCGCCCGGCAAGTCAGCCGGCGCCGGACCCTCGTGCGGCCCCAAAGACAGAACCAGTTGAACATCCAGCCCCGCGCACGCCGCGGCAATCGTCCGGAAGTGTTCGCTGTCCTTGCGCTGCAGCGTGCCGAGCGATCCGTAGATCAGCGGGCGGCCATCCAGCCTCTCGAACGGAAAATCGCTGCGCAGACTCGAACCGTCGAACCAGGGCCCGCAATAGTGGAACGTGGCGGGAAGATTCGCGCGCGGAAAATCGAACTCTCGCGGCATCTGCGCCACCTCCGCCGAACGAGAGAAAGAGTCGTCCGGTGTGGCAAGCGGCCTGAGTCCCCATTGCCGCCGGTACTGGTTCATCGTGCCGTGAATGGGGCGAATCAGGGCATCCGCGATCCCGTACCCGATCCGGTTCCGAGCGCGAGCGAACGTCGAATCGGCGTACGTCCATCCGGTGAACGGAGGAGGGATCAGCGGTTCGCGGTTCAGCGGCAGACTGGTGCAGGCGCTGATGAACGGCAGTCTCATGTACTCTGCCACCGTGGCGCCCGCCGGCTCGTTCTGATCGACAATCAGCGCATCCACGCGCGCTCCGCGCAGCGCGTCAGGCGCATCCTCCAGAATCAAAGCGGCCATCCGGCGCGCATAGTCGATCGTCGCCCTCAGAGAACTGAGTCCCTGCAGATAACGCAGTTTTGTGACGTATCGATGCAGCGCGCCGGGAGGAAACCGCGCCCGTCCCACCGCGATGAAATCGACGTGTTCCCGGCGAACGAGAGGGTTCAGATCGCTCACCTGAAAAAAAGTGACACGGTGACCGCGGCGGATCAGCGAGCGAGCCAGAGCGCACAACGGATTCACATGTCCCGGAAGAGGCGGACAGATCACTCCGATATGCGGCATCGCTACGCCATAATGTCATGCCCGGTAGTGACACTGACCGGGAAATGTATCCACCGGCACGGCTTTTCCGGAGAGAACTGTAAAGCGCCTCGCATTCGAGTGTTTTGCTTTCCGGCAAGCTCAGTCGCCCACGCGCCACTCGGAAAAATTCCGCCAGCCCTTCAACTGCTGCGTCGCCCAGGCATTGTTCCTGTCGGTATGGCACGAGGTACACGCGTTCGGAATCTTGTACTTCTCGCTCATGGCCGGCGTGATAAACCGGAAAGTGTGACTGCGGACGTTGACGTTCGCGATCGTCTGCTCGATCGCCGGCATGTGGCAGGCGAGGCAGTCGCTTCCTTTACTGTTGGCCGCGTGGTGCGTATGCTCCTCCACCGTGCCGCGGAATCCGTTCGGTGAGTTGGGACCGTGACATTCGAGGCACATCAGACTCGCGGGCTTGATCAGGTCCGCGTTGTTCTCCGTCCCGTGCACGTCATGGCAGTTGAAACACGCGATCCCGCGCTGATACATCCGGCTGGTGACAAAATCGTTTCCCTGCATCCGGTTCTTGTGCGCCGTTCCATCCGGGAAATGAGTGAATGACGTTTCGCCGAGTTTATGCTCCTCCAGGTCCCACACCTCGCTCAG
>DASZUZ010000033.1:0-3613 GCA_035547415.1 Bryobacteraceae bacterium
CCATTTCCCTGCCGCACCAGGGGCAGTTCCCGGCGACGACCATCTCATTTAATCTCCAGAACAACGTTTCATTGAGCGACGCGGTGCAGGCAATCAACCGGGCCGAAATCGAGATGGGTTTGCCGGCGAGCATCACGGGCAAGTTCGCCGGAACGGCGCAGGCTTTCCAGGATTCTCTCTCCAGCCAGCCGATCCTGATTCTGACCGCGCTGCTGGCCGTCTATATCGTTCTGGGAATGCTCTATGAGAGTCTGGTTCACCCATTGACGATCATTTCCACGTTGCCATCGGCGGGTCTCGGCGCCTTGATTGCGCTCGTCCTGTTCAGGACCGAACTGACAATCATCGCCCTGATTGGAATCATTCTGCTCATCGGCATCGTCAAGAAGAACGCCATCATGATGGTCGATTTCGCGCTGGCGGCCGAGCGGGATCAGGGAAAGAGTCCGCGGGAAGCGATTTATCAGGCTTGCCTGCTGCGATTCCGGCCCATTATGATGACCACCGCCGCCGCCTTGCTAGGCAGTGTCCCGATGGCGCTTGCCCATGGAACCGGCGCGGAACTCCGCCGTCCCCTGGGCATCGCGATTATGGGCGGACTCATGGTCAGCCAGATGCTGACATTGTTCACGACGCCAGTGATTTATCTTTCACTCGACAAAATGCGCGTGAAGTTCAGTCGCCGCCCAGGCAAATACCGTCCCGGCATTCTGATCCCGGGCGGCGCGCCGGCCAGCGGAGACTGAGCCCTTCAGATCTTGTCGAGTTCGAGATTATCGGCGTCGGCCTGCGGCGAGATAAATGTAATTTCGTAGCTGAGGGTCTTTCCGTCGCCCGAAAGCGTCATCTTGCTCTTCGTTACCGTCTCGCCGATATCCATCTCGACCAGCGAGGAGCCGTCGTACCAAAGCGAAACTTTGGCCCCTTTGGCGTCGCAATCCTTGCCGTCGGTCGTGCAATTGAATTCAATAGAGGTTTCCTTGCCGTCTGTGGCCTTCAATGTACGGACAACGTGAATCGTGGAGCCCTTCTGCTCGATGGTCAGCTTGATGGCTGCCGGCTTGCCGGAATGGACTTCGCTCTTTGCGGAGTTCAATTGCCAGCTACCGGAAAAGTTGGGTCTGTTATCCTGCGCGCCCGCGGTGGCGGCGAAAAGCCCCAACAGACAAATACATGAGATCCCAGCGTGTCGCACGGAGATCGCTCCTTTCCTGATCTGCCCTGGACCTGATCTGGCCATAACATACTCCAGCCGCGCCCCCGCTGCAATGGGTCGAATTGCAGGCGATCCGCCGTCACTTCGGAGAGGTCCGGAACATCCAACAGGGGATGACAAGGTCTGAACGCCCGCGCTTTTCGATTCTGGATCTGGCGCCCGTGAGAGCGGACGGCTCGATTGCCGAAACGTTCCGAAACACGCTCGATCTGGCGCGCCACGCGGAGCGCTGGGGCTATACGAGATTCTGGCTGGCGGAACACCACAACATGCCTGGAATCGCCAGCGCGGCGACCTCCGTTCTGATCGGCTACGTCGCGGGAGGCACATCGACGTTACGCATCGGTTCCGGTGGAATCATGCTCCCGAATCACTCGCCGCTCGTCATCGCCGAACAGTTCGGAACGCTCGAAACCCTCTACCCCGGCCGTATCGATCTCGGCGTGGGAAGGGCGCCCGGCACGGACGGCCTGACCGCTCGCGCGCTCCGGCGACACCTCAGTGGCAGCGACGACGATTTTCCGAGGCAACTCTCCGAACTGCTCGCATATCTCGCGCCCGCGAGTCCGGGCCAGCGACTGCAGGCCGTGCCGGGCGCGGGTGCCAATGTACCGGTCTGGCTGCTGGGATCCAGCACCTTCAGCGCGCAACTTGCGGCGCAACTCGGGCTTCCGTTCGCCTTTGCCAGCCATTTCGCGCCCGAATTGCTGTTTGAGGCGGTTGAGCTTTATCGTTCCGGATTTCAGCCGTCCCGCTACCTCGACAGGCCATACGTGATGGCGGGCGTGCCTGTGGTCGCCGCGGAATCCGATGATGAAGCGAACCGGCTCGCCACGTCGCTTGCCCTCCGGTTCCTCAAACTGATCCGGGGCCAGCAGATCTTCGCGACTCCACCGGTCGACAGCATGGAGGGTCTCTGGAATGACGCGGAAAGGCAGGTCGTCCAATCGAAGCTCGGCGTCGCCATTGTCGGCGGACCGGAAACGCTCCGCCGGAAATTCCGAGAATTCTTCGAAGCGACGCGCGCCGACGAAGTAATCCTCACTTCGGATGTCTACGAACATGCAGCCCGGCTGCGCTCCTTCGAGATCGCAGCCGCGGCGTTGAAGGAACTGCCGGTTTCGTAACGCCTCAGCGATTCATTTTTCGGGCGATTCCGTCACCCGGGCTCTTACGCCGTCAGACGCAAACAACACGCGTATATCCGTATTCACGGCTGCTACGGCTGCTTCCTTTACGATCGCGCCGCGCTCGTTCAGCACGATCGCGTAGCCGCGCGAAAGCACCGTTCTGGGATTGAGCTGCTCCAGCTTCGCTACCAGCGTTTCAAAAAGTTGGCGGCGGCGGTGCAACGCCATCTGCGCGAGCGACTCGATCTTCTGCGAAGCGATGTTCATTCTTTCGCGGTCGCGGCGGAAGCGAGGACGCAGATCGAAATACCGGAGCTTTTCTTCGAGCCCCCGCCGTTTCCGTTCGTGGGCGGCAATCTGGCCGCGCACGGCGCCGCGCAGCCGTTCCTGCGCATCGTCCACGCGCTGCATACGCCGCGCCACGCTGCGGTGAAGCAATGCAGTCGCGCGGTCGATTGCCTGTTCGTGGAGACGCCGCGCGAGCGTAGCCACGCGGAAGCGCATGAGCTGGCCGGTCCTCGCGCGCTGCGCCGCGATGCGGTCCAGCAACTCCGCGCGTCCGCAGATGATCATCTCCGCGGCGGCGGATGGCGTTGGAGCGCGCAGGTCAGCCACGAAATCGGCAATTGTGACATCGGTTTCGTGACCGATCGCGGACACCACCGGGATCGGGCTGCCCGCGATCGCTCGCGCCACGGCTTCTTCGTTGAATGTCCACAGATCTTCGAGCGAGCCGCCGCCCCGCGCAACCACGGTAACCTGTGCCCACCCGGTGTTTGCGAAATATTCGATTCCGCGGCAGACATCTTCAATCGAGCCAACGCCCTGCACTCGAGCCGGAAACAACCTGACGTGCAGGCCCGGAAAGCGGCGCGAAAGGATCTCGACAAAATCCCGGATCACAGCTCCCTTAGGCGAAGTCACGATTCCAATACGCCACGGAAAACGCGGCAACGGACGCTTGCGCGACGCTTCGAAGAGTCCTTCGAGCAATAGCCGTTTTTTGAGCTGCTCGAACGCCAGTTGCAGAGCGCCGTGCCCCTGCGGCTCAATGGTTTCCACGACGAACTGATACTCGCTCCGCTGCTCGTAAATATCCACGCGTCCGCGGATCAGCGCCTGCACGCCATCTTTTGGCTTGAATTTCAGCCGCCAGTAGCTCAGCTTCCAGCAAACGCATTTGATCTGCGCTTCGGTATCTTTGAGCGTGAAATAGCAGTGGCCGCTGGGCACCAGCTTGGTGCCCGAGATCTCGCCGGAAATCCAG
>DASZUZ010000034.1:0-3347 GCA_035547415.1 Bryobacteraceae bacterium
TGCCGGGAGATTGGGGAAACGGCGCTGCGAGTGATGATGGAGCGGCTGGACCGGCCGAAAATGCCGGCGCGCGATGTGCTGCTCGACTGCGCGCTGGTGGTGCGGCAATCGTGCGGTGGCGCCGGCCGGAAGCCCGGCGGCGGGGCTGAAACCACGGCCCCACATGCGTGAAGGCTCCTTAAGCGGGCGGGTTCGTGATGGCCGCGATCGCGGTTGCCATTTCACCCGCTTCCTGGTCACCCAGCTTCGCTCCGGCTTTCGTGACGTAGAAGACGTCGATGGCCTTTTTCGCCTCGGTGTCCACCAGCACGACCTCGATGTTCCCTCCCCGCTTCGAGATGACTGACGCTACATCGTAAAGCAATCCCGGCCGGTCCTGCGCCACCATTTCAAACAAGGTCGCAGAGGGTGACGCCTGGTTATCGAAGTTCACGCGCGATGCGGCCACAGCATGCGCATCGGGCTTTACCTTCGGGCGGCGCTTCAACAGTTGCTCCACGGAGATCTCGCCGCGAATAGCCCGCGCGACCGTTCTCGTAACGTCATCGGTCTCGCTCGGATTCAGTTCGAGCGTACGCGCCGGATCGGCAAACGTGAACGTATCGATGGCGGTTCCCCTCGCGTTTGAAAACGCCTCCGCCTTGAGGATATTGAAACCGAAACTCGAAATCGCCGCGGCGATAGAGGCGAACAGGAACGGACGATCGCTGGCGACCACCGTGAGGACCCATGCCGTCGAACGCGTGAGCGAAACCGTCACGCCTCTCCAGCCGCCCTCGCGCTCCATCCGAAGGTGTTCCTCCATCTCTTTTTCGCCGTGGGTGCGGAGATAACGCGGCGGCAGACCTTCGAGGAAACGCAGCAGGTCCGGATTGGCGGTTACGCCAGGCGCCATTCGCGCGCTCAGTTCGCGGGTCAGTTCCGTATACGTCTGTGAATAGAGATTCCACAGCAACTGCCTGCGCCAGGGAGTCATCGCGGAAGGATGCACCGCGCTGATATCGGCATAGGTGAGCAGGGTCAGGAGTTTCAGTTGCTCCACCGTCCCGGTCTTCGCAGCCATATCGCGGGCTGTTGCGGGATCGGAGAGATCGCGGCCGTTCATCGCCGCCGACAATTCGAGATGCGATCCGATCAGAAAGCCGACAATGCTGCGTTCACGCTCGCTGATGCCGACCCGTCGCAGAGCGGAATCCGCGATTCGCCGCGAGACTTCCACGTGCCCTTCGTCCGGCGTTCCTTTGCCCACGTCGTGAAACAGCAGCGCCGTGACCAGCAGATCCATCTCATCGGTTTCGGCGGCAAGATCACCAAACAGATCGTCCTTTTTTCCCCGCAGATCGAGTACGTTCTGAATCGCCACCAGCGTGTGTTCGTCGACGGTATAGCGATGGTAGAAATCGCGGATCACCAGAGCTTCCATCTCGCGGAGTTCCGGGAAGATGACCTCCAGAGCGCCGCACCCGTGCATGGCCCGTAACGCGTTGCCTGCGTGAGGCTGGCGAAGGATCTCGCGAAACGCAGGCCATATCGGCTGATGCCCACTGACCCAGAAGTCGAAAGTGTCGATGCTCCGTTCCAGTCGCTCGTCGGTATCCGCGGCGAGCGGCAGCCCGTGGCGGGCGAGAAACTCGAAGAGCCGAAGGAAGATCAGTGGATCCGCCGTGATCGAGCTCGGCGAGCGAAAGAAGACTTCGCCGTGCAGAATCGAGAAATCCGTGTTCGACAAACGCGAGGTGCGATCGCGGAACTGCGAGAACAGAGAACTGCGCTTCGCCTCAAAGCGATCCAGGCGCCGGTTGGCAAGCCTCGCGATACCGCGCACCGCGCGATAGTAGCGCCGCATCAGTTCTTCGGGGGAATGCGCGCCGCTCAGGGTGGCGAGTTCGTCCTGCCGCTCGAAGCTGAGTTTGTTGTCGTCGCGTCCGCCCAGGTAGTGGAGGAAACAGCGAATCTCGAACAAGGCTTCGACGCCTCCCGGCGTCTCGCTATCCCCTGCCCCAAGTTGCGCCAGCCAGCGCAGCACCTGAAGATCCCGCAAGCCGCCGGGAGAATCCTTGACGTTCGGCTCCAGGTGGTAAATCGTGTCCTGAAAGCGGGCGTGCCGCTCGCGCGTCAACTGAGCGATGCTGCGGCCCAGTTCCGGGCGCGGGTCTCTGATCTGCCGGAATAGTGACTCGTCGCCGGCGAGATAGCGCCGGTCGAGCAGGCTCACCGCCAGTTCGGCGTTCGAGGGGTTGATCTGGTTGCAGTCCGCTGGCGTATGGACGGACTGGCTGATGCGAAGGCCTTTGTCCCAGAGGTCGCGCAGGCACATCGAGAGCGGCTCTTTGATCGCCGCCTGCGTCTTCTCATCGGGAGTGACGATCAGCAGGTCGACATCGGAGTGCGGGAAGAGTTCGCGCCGTCCATAGCCGCCAACTGCGGCGAGCGCGATGCCGGATGGCATCCAGGCCCAGCGCTGCCGGACCAGGTCGTCCACCAGCGCAGTTCGCTCCGCGAGCATGGTCGTCGCGTCGCGGGTGCGAAAGAAGTTCTCCCGTATTCCCTGTTCCGTCACAGTATGACTGTCAGATCGCGGCGTCTCCGCGATCGCCGTTTCTGATCCGGATTGCTTCGGCCACGTCATATACAAAGATCTTTCCGTCGCCGATCCGTCCGCTGCGCGCCGCGCCGGTGATGGCGTCGACTACTTCTTCGAGACGGTCGTCGGCAACCACGAGTTCGAATTTCACCTTGGGCAGCAGGTCCACGTTGTACTCCTGGCCGCGATAGACCTCTTTGTGCCCCTTCTGGCGGCCATGACCGCGAGCTTCGGTGATGGTCATGCCATCAATCCCAATCGTCTTCAAAGCTTCTTTGACTTCGTCGAGCTTGAACGGCTGGACGATCGCTTCCACTTTCTTCATTCAGGCCTCCAGAATGTACCCTTCTTCGCCGTGCTGGCTGAGGTCCAGTCCCTGCTCTTCTTCGTCGTGGTCTGCCCGAACGCCGATCAGAGCGTCACAGACCTTCAGGATAATGAACGTTCCCACCACCGCGAGGCCCATCGCGATCAGTACGCCGATCGCCTGATTCAGAATCTGTCCCGGATTCCCGTCCACCAGCCCCAGCGCGGCGACCTTGCCGTTGATGACCGTGTCGTTAATGGCGTTCGTTGCGAAGACTCCCGTCAGGATCGCCCCCAGAGTGCCGCCGGCTCCATGCACGCCAAAGGCGTCCAGAGTATCGTCATACCCGAACATGCGTTTCACCGCGGTGACCATCCAGAAACAGAAGATTCCCGCGACAAATCCGATGAGAAGGGCAGGCATCGGCTTCACGAATCCGGATGCGGGCGTAATCGC